>JBFIWG010000029.1:0-17738 GCA_041606495.1 Nocardioidaceae bacterium | reverse complement strand
CGAGGAGCTCCGGGTCGTCGACGAGGTCGACCTTGTTGAGGAAGACGACGATGTGGGGGACGCCGACCTGGCGGGCCAGGAGGACGTGCTCCTTGGTCTGCGGCATGGGGCCGTCGGTGGCGGCGACCACGAGGATGGCGCCGTCCATCTGCGCCGCACCGGTGATCATGTTCTTGATGTAGTCGGCGTGCCCGGGGCAGTCGACGTGCGCGTAGTGACGGTTCTCGGTCTGGTACTCGACGTGCGCGATCGAGATCGTGATTCCGCGCTGACGCTCTTCAGGGGCCTTGTCGATCTCGTCGAACGGCGTGAAGGGGTTCAGGTCGGGGTACTTGTCGTGCAGCACCTTGGTGATCGCTGCGGTCAACGTCGTCTTACCGTGGTCGATGTGACCGATGGTTCCGATGTTGACGTGCGGCTTAGTCCGCTCGAACTTCGCCTTAGCCACTGGGGCTCCTCCTAGCTAGTACTTGACTCGTTGGTTGTGTCGCTGCTTACGCCGGACGAACTACTCGCCGCGGACCTTCTTGATGATCTCGTCTGCGACGTTCTGGGGAACCTCGGCGTACGAGTCGAACTCCATCGAGTACGACGCCTGACCGGAGGTCTTCGACCTCAGGTCGCCAACGTACCCGAACATCTCTGACAGCGGAACAAGGGCCTGAACCACACGATCGCCGGAGCGTTCGAACATGGTCTGCACCTGTCCACGGCGCGAGTTGATGTCGCCGATCACGTCGCCGAGGAAGTTCTCGGGAGTGGTGACCTCGACGGCGAACATCGGCTCGAGCAGGACGGGCTTCGCCATCCGTGCGGCCTCCTTGAAGGCCTGGTTTCCGGCGAGCTTGAACGCCAGCTCCGAGGAGTCGACGTCGTGGTAGGCACCGTCCTCGAGGGTGAACTTGACGTCCACCATCGGGTAGCCGGCGAGCACACCGAACTCCATCGCTTCCTGGCCACCCTGGTCCACCGAGGGGATGTACTCCCGCGGCACGCGACCGCCGGTGACGTTGTTCACGAACTCGTAGCCGGCGCCTGCGCCGGTCTCCGGGTCGATGCTCGGGGCGAGCGAGACGACGACCTTCGCGAACTGGCCGGAACCACCGGTCTGCTTCTTGTGGGTGTACGAGTGGTTCTTGACCTCCTTGCGGATGGTCTCGCGGTAGGCGACCTGCGGCTTGCCGACGGTGGCCTCGACGCGGAACTCACGACGCATGCGGTCGACCAGCACCTCGAGGTGCAGCTCGCCCATTCCGGCGATGATCGTCTGACCGGTCTCTTCGTCGGTCTTCACCGTGAAGGTGGGGTCCTCGTCGGAGAGACGCTGGATCGCGATGCCGAGCTTCTCCTGGTCACCCTTGGTCTTGGGCTCGATGGCGACCTCGATCACCGGAGCCGGGAAGGTCATCGACTCGAGCACGACCGGGTCACTCTGCACGCAGAGCGTCTCACCGGTGGTGGTGTCCTTCAGACCCATCACGGCGACGATCTGGCCGGCGCCGACCGACGCGATCTCCTCACGCTTGTTGGCGTGCATCTGGTAGATCTTGCCGATCCGCTCCTTGCGGCCCTTGACCGAGTTGAGCACGAACTGGCCCGCCTCGAGCTTGCCGGAGTAGACGCGGACGTAGGTCAGCTTGCCGAGGTGCGGGTCAGCGGCGATCTTGAACGCCAGACCGGCGAACGGCTCGTCCTCGCTGGGCTTGCGACGGATGATCTCGTCCTCGTCGCCCACCTTGTGGCCCTCGATGGCCTCGACGTCGAGCGGCGAGGGGAGGTACTTCACGACGGCGTCGAGCAGGGGCTGCACGCCCTTGTTCTTGAACGCGGTGCCGGTGAGCACCGGGTTGAGCTTGTCGGCGAGCGTGGCACGACGGATCGCGGCCTCGATCTCCTCGACCGAGAGCTCCTCGCCCTCGAGGTACTTCTCCATCACCGCGTCGTCGGCCTCGGCCAGCGTCTCGAGGAGCTTCTCGCGCCATTCCGCGGCCTGCTCGGCCATCTCGGCGGGGATCTCCTCGATCTCGTAGTCCTCGCCCATCTTGGTCTCGCCGCGCCAGGTGAGCGCGCGCATGCCGACCAGGTCGACGACGCCGATGAAGTCGGACTCGGCACCGATGGGGAGCTGCAGGACCAGCGGGGTGGAGTTCAGGCGGTCGACGATCATGTCGACGCAGCGGTAGAAGTCCGCACCCGTGCGGTCGAGCTTGTTGACGAAGCACATCCGCGGCACGGAGTACTTGTTCGCCTGGCGCCACACGGTCATGCTCTGCGGCTCGACACCGGCAACACCGTCGAAGACCGCCACGGCACCGTCGAGCACGCGGAGCGAACGCTCCACCTCGACGGTGAAGTCGACGTGCCCCGGGGTGTCGATGATGTTGATCTGGCGGTCCTTCCACCAGCAGGTCGTCGCGGCGGACGTGATCGTGATGCCGCGCTCCTGCTCCTGCTCCATCCAGTCCATGGTGGCTGCGCCCTCGTGGACTTCACCGATCTTGTAGGTGATACCGGTGTAGAACAGGATCCGCTCGGTGGTGGTGGTCTTACCGGCATCGATGTGCGCCATGATGCCGATGTTGCGGACCTTGTCGAGGTCCGTGGTGATGTCGACGGCCACTGCTCAGTGATCCCCTCGGGGTTTGGTGCTCGGGTTGTCTGTCTTCATGCCAACTGGCGGGTGGTACGCCGGCCCGCTGCATCCCTCAGGAGGGGCCGCGGATCGACGTACCGCGCGATCACCAGCGGTAGTGCGCGAAGGCCTTGTTCGACTCGGCCATCTTGTGGGTGTCCTCACGACGCTTCACAGCGGCGCCGAGGCCGTTGGACGCGTCGAGGATCTCGTTCATGAGGCGCTCGGCCATCGTCTTCTCACGACGCGCCTGGGCGTAGCTGACGAGCCAGCGCAGCGCGAGCGTGGTGGAGCGACCGGCGCGAACCTCGACGGGCACCTGGTAGGTGGCGCCACCGACACGACGGCTGCGGACCTCGAGGGCCGGCTTCACGTTGTCGAGCGCGCGCTTCAGCGTGACGACCGGGTCAGTGCCGGTCTTCTCGCGAGCTCCCTCGAGGGCGGTGTAGACGATGCGCTGGGCAACCTGCTTCTTGCCGTCCTGCAGCACCTTGCTGACCAGCTGGGTGACGACGGGGCTGCCGTAGACCGGGTCGACGTCGACCGGGCGCTTCGGGGCGGGACCCTTGCGCGGCATTAGCTCTTCTCCTTCTTCGCGCCGTAGCGGCTACGAGCCTGCTTGCGGTTCTTGACACCCTGGGTGTCGAGCGAACCGCGGATGATCTTGTACCGGACACCGGGGAGGTCCTTCACACGACCGCCACGGACAAGCACGATGGAGTGCTCCTGGAGGTTGTGACCGACACCCGGGATGTAGGCCGTGACCTCGATACCGCTCGACAAGCGCACACGGGCGACCTTGCGGAGTGCGGAGTTCGGCTTCTTCGGAGTGGTCGTGTAGACACGCGTGCACACGCCACGACGCTGAGGCGAACCCTTCAGAGCGGGCGTCTTGTTCTTCGACACCTTGTCCTGGCGGCCCTTACGGACCAACTGCTGGATGGTGGGCACCGCGTGGTTCTCTTTCCTCTTCGGTGATGCTGTCTTTGGTCGTGCTGGTGTGTTCCGCGCCATGTCTGCAATCGGCCCGGCCGAGTGCTCCCCCGCGGTCGGGCGTGTCGCCCACCCCGGAGCCCGCCACGTGATGCGGCGGATCAAGCCTTCGTCGGAACGCTGCGATCGCAGCCACGCGACTCACGGTGGACCCTTTCCCCCTGACCGAGGGCACGGGATCCGCTTCGGAGCACACGCCATGGCCTGGCTGTCCCAGGCACGCTGAAAAAGATTACCGGCTCGCCGGACACGGGTCAAAACGAGCACCGCAGGCTGGTGTATGGGCAATGCCCGGCGCCGCTGTTTTCGCGGTTTGCTCGCAATCCGACGGGAAAGCGCCGACGATACTACCTGTGTCGGGGCTGATCGAGCGAGACGTCGAGACATCGACGATCGACGAAGCGATCGCCGGAGCGCTGTCGGGGGCCGGCCGGGTCCTGATGCTCTCCGGCGTGGCCGGAGTGGGCAAGTCCGCCCTGATCGGCCACGCCGTCGACACCGCCGCCACCGTCGGCCTCACCACGCTCACCTCCTGCCCGACCCCGGTGTCGCCTGGGCTCGCGCACGGCGTGGTGCGGGACTGGCTCGGCCCGCTCGCGCGGCGGCACAAGCCCGGCGAGAAGCCCTTCGACGGGCCCGCCGAGCGGCTTGGCGTGGCGCTCACCGAGACCGGGGACGACCACCCTGCCTGGTCGCTGGCCGCGATCGACTACGCGCTCGCCTGGCTCATCGACAACCTCGCCGACCGAGCGCCGGTGCTGCTCGTGGTGGACGACGTCCAGTGGGCAGACAGCGGCTCCCTGCAGCTGCTGGACCTGCTCTCGGCGCGGGTTGCCCGTACACCGGTGGTGCTGCTGGTCTCCCGACGCGAGGGCGAGCCCAGCGTCAACCCCGAGATTCTCGACCGGATCACCCATCGGGCCACCGAGATCCGGCCCGCACCGTTGTCCGTCATCGGTGTCGAGCAGGTACGCCGCGACCTCAGCACCACCCCGGCGATGCGGTCGATGTCCTCCCGGGAGATCCACCGGCTGACCGGGGGGGTGCCGTTCCTGGTGCGCGAGCTGCTCCGTGGGGGAGGCACGCGCCCCGGGTCGGCCCCGCAGCCCGTGGTCGACTCACTCGCCGACCGGCTCGGGAGGCTCGGCGACCGCGCGATGGAGATCGCTCGCACTGTGGCCGTGCTCGGCGACGAGGCGACCTTCGACGGGATCGCCGAGCTCAGCGGCCTCAACGTCGCCGACCTCAGCGACCCCCTGGAGACCCTCACCGACGCAGGCATCGTGACCCTGGGTACGTGGCGGGCCTCCCCCGCCCATCCGATCGTGGCCGAGGCCGTGCTGTCGTCGATGACACCCTCGGAGCGGTCCGACCGACACCGTCGCGCGGCCGACCACCTGACCCGCCTGAACAAGCCGCGTCAGGTCGTCGCGAGCCATCTCGTGCACACCCTGCCGCGCGAGGACCCCACCGTGGTCGACCTGCTCAGGAAGGCCGGCGAGGACTCCCTGGAGTCCGGGGCGACCCAGACCGCCGCGACTCAGCTCTACCGGGCCGTGAGCGAGACCCGCCCTGAGGACACGGACCCATGTCTCGTCACGCTGGCCGCCACGGCCCACATGCGGGCAGGCCTGTCGGACCTGGCGTTCGAGCTCTGGCAGCTCGCGCTGGGACGGATCACCTCTGCCGAGGACCGCGCGGCCTGCCTCGCCGACATGGGCGACGCACAGATGACCTCGGGCGACCGTGCGGGGGCGCGCGCGTCGTACGAACAGGCCAGCCGGCTGCTCACGGAGGCCGGCCACGACGCATCCTCGCCTGAGCTCCGCACGCTGATGGTCCGGATGAGCATGGTGCGGGCGCTCTACGACGGCGCCTACGCCGACCTCGAGATGGCGCTCGGCAAGGCAGTGACCCAGGCCGCCGCCGACGACAACTACGCAGACCGGCAGCTGTTCGCGATCGCCGCCTCGGCCCTTGCCACGCGGGGTGAGGACACGGCATCCGCCCGGAGCCTGGCCGTTCGCGCCCTGGCCGACGGCAAGCTGATCGAGGAGGACACCTGCGACGGGAAGCTGTTCTACGTCGCGGCGGCGGTCCTCGACTGGTCGGACGCCTACGAGGACGCGGAAGCCGCACTCGATGCGGCCATCCGGGACAGCCGGCGCAGGGGGTCGCCGATGGGGTTCGCCACCGCGTCGTACTCCCGCGGACGGCTGAACCTGCGCCGCGGACGGCTGCAGGAGGCGGTGGCCGATCTCGATGCTGCACTGCAGCTGCGTGCGCGGGGCTGGAGCGAGTACGTCTCGCCGGCGCTGGCGAGCCTGGTCCTGACCTACCTCGGCCTCGGCCGGCTCGACGCGGCACGTGCCCTCGAGCCCGAGCTTCGCCAGATCGGCGCCGGGCGGGACTTCCTCAGCTCCTTCGCGCTCCACGCCGCCGGCATCGTCCGCACCCTGCACGGCGACCACGAGCGGGCACTCGCCGACTTCCGGTCCGTGGCGGAGGTGCTTGAACCCCATGTGGTCAACCCCGCGATCATGCCCTGGCGCGAGCTGTCGGCGTACTCCCTGATGGCGCTCGGGCGGCGGGACGAAGCCCGCGAGCACGCCGACGAGGCCGTCGCCCTGGCCCGGCAGTGGGGGGCCCCCCGCAGTGTGGGCTGGGCGTTGCGCACCCAGGCGCAGCTCCTGCCTCCCGACGAGGCGGTCCCGCAGCTTCGCGAGGCGGTTCGGCTGTTCGAGTCGTGCCAGAGCCTGTACTACCTGGCCCGGGCCAAGAACGACCTCGGCGAGCTGCTGCTGGGCTCGGACGTCACGCGGGACGAAGGAGTGGAGCTGCTGCGGTGCGCCCTGGAGTACGGCCGGACGAACGAGGTCCCGCCGGTCGCCCGGCGCGCCTCGCAGCTGCTCCTGCGCAACGGGATCAGGGTGGCGGACCTCGCCGACTCCCCGCTTTCCTCGCTGACTCCCGGGGAGCGACGCGTTGTGGAGCTGGCGGCGACCGGCCACACCAACCGGGCGATCGCCCGGCAGCTGTTCGTGACGGTGAAGGCCGTCGAGTGGCACCTCTCGAACGCCTACCGCAAACTGGGCGTGAGCTCGCGAGCTCAGCTGCCGGACGTGCTTGCTGACGTGCTCGGCGACGAGAGCAGCTCCGCCAGGTGAAGCGCCCGCACCCCCGCCAGGTCGTCGAGCTGGGTGCGGCAGGAGAACCCGTCGGCGAGTACGACGGCCCGCTCCCCCGCCGCACGGACCGCGGGCAGGAGGGCATGCTCGGCGATGGCTACCGAGACCTCGTAGTGTCCGCGTTCCACGCCGAAGTTGCCCGCCAGGCCGCAGCATCCGCCCACGCGTGTCACGTGGGCGCCGGTCGCTCGCAGCAGCCGCTCGTCGGCCTCCCAGCCCAGCACCGAGGCGTGGTGGCAGTGCGGCTGGACGACGACCGTCGTACCTGACAGGTCGGGAGGCCTCCAGCCGGGCAGGGTCTCGAGCAGCTCGGCCAGGGTGGACAGCCCGCCGGCAACCTGGACCGCTCGCGGGTCACCGGTGAGCTCGACGGCATCCGATCGCAGCGCGGCGAGGCAGGAGGGCTCGAGGCCGAGCACGGGGATGCCGCGCTCGACGTACGGGTGCAGCACTCCGATCGTCCGGGAGACGATGCGCCGGGCCGCGTCGAGCTGGCCGGTGCTCGTCCAGGTCAAGCCGCAGCAGGCGTTCCCCCGGACCACGCCGACCTGCAGCCCGGCCGCCTCGAGCAGTGACACCGCCGCGCGACCGGAGCCCGTGGCGAAGTGGTCTGTGAACGAGTCGGCCCAGATCACCACGTCCGGCGTGGACGGCTCGGGGCGACCGCGGGCCCAGCGCAGGAACGAGGTGGCTGCGAACTCCGGCAGGGCGCGGCGCTGGTCGACTCCGGCGAGCGACTTGGCCAGCCGCTGCAGGGCGGACGACCGCAATGCGCGGTTGGCCAACGGCGCCACCGGCCGGGTCAGCCGGGCCCACTGCGGTAGCCGGCCGAGCGCGTAGTGGCTGCGGGGGCGGAGCCGGCGACGGTAGCGCTGGTGCAGCGCCTCGGCCTTGTAGGTGGCCATGTCGACGCCGGTGGGGCAGTCGGAGGCGCAGCCCTTGCAGGACAGGCACAGGTCCAGCGCCTCGCGTACCTCGCTGGAGCGCCAGCCGTCCCTGACCAGCTCTCCGTTGACCATCTCCTGCAGCACCCTGGCCCGGCCGCGGGTGGAGTCCTTCTCGTTCCGGGTGGCGAGGTACGACGGGCACATGACCCCGCCCGAACCGGTGTTGTCGGCCAGGCACTTGCCCACACCGGTGCAGCGGTGCACGGCCTCGACGAGGGAGCCCTGGTCGTGGACCAGGCGGAGGCTGGTGCGTGGTTCGCGGAGCCGGGCGGCCAGGCGTAGGTCCGCGTCGACCGGCCGTGGCGCGACCAGCACACCGGGGTTCAGCAGGTTGCCGGGGTCGAGGACCTGCTTCACGCGACCGAACAGGTCCAGCGCCGCCGGCGAGTACATCGCGCCGAGCAGCTCGGAGCGGGCCCTGCCGTCCCCGTGCTCGCCCGACAGCGTCCCGTCGTACGACGCGACCAGGCGGGCGGCCTCCTCCAGGAAGGAGCGGAACCCGCGCCGGCCGTCGGCGGTGCCGAGCGCGAAGTCGATTCGGACGTGGACGCAGCCGTCACCGAAGTGCCCGTAGGGCACGCCCTGATGGCCGTGCTCGAGAAGAAGCTCGTCGAAGGCGCGCAGGTAGCCGCCGAGCCGGTGGGGCGGGACCGCGGCGTCCTCCCAACCGGCGTGCGCGGGTCGGTCCAGGCTGCGGGCGGCCAGGCCGGCGCCGTCCTCTCGGATCCGCCAGAGGGCGAGCTGCTCCAAGGTGTCTGTGACGATCCGGTGACCGGTCGCGTCGGCGGACGAGGCGACGGCGACCGCTCGTGCTTCCGCCTCCTCGGCGGTGGCGCCGGTGACCTCGGCGAACAACCAGCCGGCACCTCGGGGAAGCTCAGGCACGGCGCTGCTGCCGCGCCTGGACCGGACCACGTCGACGATGCGTTCGTCGAGTCCCTCGCACGCCACGAGCGGATGACCCAGCAAATCCGGAACCGCGTCCGCAGCCTCGGCCATGGACGGGTAGCCGAGCACCGTCAGGGCGCGGTGGGGTGCGTCCTCGACGAGGGAGACCGTGGCCTGGAGTACGACGGCCAGGGTGCCCTCGCTGCCGACCAGGAACCGGTCCACGCGGCGGCCCTGCTCGGGCAGGAGGTGCTCGAGGCTGTAGCCGGAGACCTGTCTGCCGAACCGGCCGAGCTCGGTCCGCACGGTCGCGAGGTCACGGTCCACCGTCGCGAACAGGTCGCGGAGCAGGGCCTGGCCGTCGGTCGGTCCGGCGCCCAATGACAGCCGCTCCCCTGTGCCGGTGACGACCTCGAGACCCGTCACGTTGTCGACGGTGCGGCCGTAGCCGAGAGCCCGGGAGCCGCACGCGTTGTTGCCGATCATGCCGCCGACCGTGCACCGGGTGTGCGTCGACGGGTCCGGCCCGAACCGGAGCCCGTGTCGCAGGGCCTGCTGCTGCAGCGTGCTGTGCACGACGCCCGGTTCGACCACGGCGGTGCGGGCGTCGGGGTCGAGGGAGAGCACCCGGTTCAGGTGCCGAGCGGTGTCCACCACGATGCCGGTCCCGACCGCGTTGCCCGCGATGGACGTCCCCGCACCGCGCATGGTCAGCGGCGTGCTCGTCTCGCGGGCGACCGCCACCGCTGCCTGCAGCTCGTCTGCGTCTCGCGGTCGGACCACGACCGCCGGCACCACTCGATAGAGCGAGGCGTCGGTGGAGTACATCGCCCTCGCCAGGGTGGAGTCGTCCACGTCGCCGACACCTGCCCGCCGGAGGGCGTCGGTGAGTCCCGCGACGTCGGCGGCGCTCACCAGAGCTCGAGCGACGCGCGCAGGATCCCGGCCGCGTCGTCCGCCGTCACCTCGCGCGGAGCGGTCGCGAGCAGTCTCTGCTGCTGCAGGGTGCCCTCGACCAGGTCGTCCACGTCGCCCTCGTCGTACCCGACCTCACCGATCCCGTTCGGCAGGTCGATGTCGCGCATCAGCCCGGTCAGCACGCTCGGGAGGAAGTCGCGGAGATCGTCGGGCCGCGCGGCGTCCGGTGCCAGCAGCTCGGCAGCCCGGACGTGCCGCTCGGGAGCCGCCTCGAACGTGAACCGGAAGGCCTCCGGCGCGGTGAGCGACACCGCCATGCCGTGCGGCACCATCGGCTCGTCGCCGGGGTAGTCGCGCGGGTGGAACTTCCGGACCCGGCCCGCGATCGGGTAGGCGTTGGCGTGCGGGATGTGCACCCCGGCGTTCCCGAAGCCCATCCCCGCGAACGTCGCGGCCAGAGCCATGTCGCCCCGGGCGGTCTCGTCCGAACCCTCAGCGACCGCTCGACGGAATGCCTTGGCAAGCAGGGTCAGGGACCTCTCCGCCCACATGTCGGCGATCGGGTTCGCCCCGCAGTACGGCACCCGCTGGTCGGCCTGCTTGCGCTCGTAGGAGTCGTAGGGGCGGGCGGTGTAGCTCTCCAACGCGTGGCAGAGGATGTCCATCCCCGACGCCGCGGTGACTCCGGCGGGCTGAGTGAGGGTCAGGCGTGGGTCCACAACCGCCATCGTCGGGCGCAGTCGGGGATGGCTGATGCCCGTCTTGACCTTCAACGCCAGGACGTCGAGGACGCAGATGGTGGTGCTCTCCGAGCCGGTCCCGGTCGTGGTGGGCACCGCGACCAGAGGCTTGAGCGCGTTGACCGGCGCCCGGCCCTGTCCCACCGGGACGTTGATGTAGTCCATGAGCTCACCGGGGTTCGTGGTGAGCAGGTTCACCGCCTTTGCGGTGTCGATCGCCGAGCCGCCGCCGACGGCGACGAAGGCGTCCCACGGCCCGCTGTCCCGCGCGCTCGCGATGGCCAGGAGCAGGCTCTCGTCGGTCGGCTCGACGTGCACCTGGTCGAACACTGCGGCCTCGAGGCCTGCTGCGCGGATCTGGTCGACGATCCGCTGCGGGTGCCCGGTCGCCGCGACCCCGGGATCGGTGATCACGAGAACCCGGCGGACGTCGTACTGCGCCAGGTCGAAGCCGATCTCGTCCGACGAGCCCGGCCCGAACTTCAGGGCCGGCGCGCCATAGGTGAAGACGCTCTCCGGGTCCGCCGGGACGGGCAGGTGCATCAGCTCTCCAGTGAGACGAGGGTGAGTGCGTGGCGTGCGGCGCTCAGCAGGTCCAGCTTCTCCGCCCGCTTGAGCGGAACCCACTCAGCGCGCTCGGTGGACCCGTCCTCCTCCACCACGTGCGGGTTCACCTCCAGTGAGTCCTCGTCGATCTCGGCCTCGAAGATGAGGTGGATCCCGTGGTAGTCCTCCACCACCCCATCGGCGCGGGCCCCGACGAAGTGCGTGGCGTGTACGTCGACCACGCGACCCGGCTCGACGTGAAGGCCGGTCTCCTCGTAGACCTCACGCCGCAGGGCGTCCCGTGGGTCCTCGCCGTGGTCGATGCCGCCCCCGGGCAGGGTCCACCGGCCCTCGATCCGGGTCCGCGAGGACATCTGGGTCAACAGGACCTCTTGGTCGCGCGTCAGCAGTGCGTACGCGGCGATTCGTTGGCGGTGCGGAGGTGCAGCGTCGACAGCCATGCGGGTGAGTCTATGCATGGTCGACACCGCCCTCTCACGACCGGCAGACTGGCGAGGACCTGTCCCCGAGCGAGACAACCGATGCCTGTCCCCCAGCCGGACCCCGCACCATGACGGCGCCGCCGCCCGCGACGACCGGCAGTCGCCGCAGCACGAAGCAGCGGGACCCCTGGTTCGACAATGCCAAGATGGCGCTGGTCACCCTCGTCGTGGTGGGCCACTCCTGGGTGCTGCTGCCGGACAACGTGGCGCGGCTCTGGTTCTACGACTTCCTCTACCTGTGGCACATCCCGGCGTTCGTGCTCGTCACGGGCTACCTCTCCAGGTCGTTCACCTGGAGCCGCCGTCACCTGGGCCGGCTGCTGACCATGGTCGTGGTCCCGTACCTGATCTTCGAGGCCGGCCTCACGTCGTACCGCAAGTACGTGCTCGGCGAGAACCTCAACCTCCCCGACTTCATCGACCCGCACTGGCCGATGTGGTACCTCACCGTGCTGTTCCTGTGGCGCCTGGCGACCCCGCTGCTGCGGTTCCCCGCCGCCCTCCCCGTCGCGGTGCTGGTCTCCCTGGTCGGAGGCCTCACCTCCGGCGACCTCCTCGACATCGCCCGTGCGCTCGGCCTGCTCCCCTTCTTCGTGCTCGGCCTGATGCTGACGCCCGAACATGTCGCGCAGCTCCGCCGTCCGCGCGTGCGGGTAGCCGGCGCGTTGGTCCTGGCCGCGGCGTTCCCGTTGGCCGCGCTCATCGACGGCCGGATGCGCACCGAGTGGCTGTACTGGCGCTCGAGCTACGCGCAGCTGGACGCGAGCTTCGCCGAGGGGGTCGCGATGCGCTCATGGCTGCTCGTGGTCAGTGCGCTTCTGGCCCTGAGCTTCCTGGTGATCCTGCCGCGTCGCGACAGCTGGTTCTCCCGGCTGGGCGCGGCCACGTTGGTGGTCTACCTCTTCCACGGGTTCGCCGTGAAGACCGCGAAGGCAGCAGGGTTCGGCGAGTGGGCCGAGGCACACCAGGTCCTGGGCATCCTCGCGGCCACGGGCGGGGCGATCGTGCTCGCTCTCCTGCTCGCCGCGCCGCCCGTCGCGCGAGTCCTCAACGTCGCGGTCGACCCCGTCGGCACCTGGCAGGCCCTTCGGCGACGACGGCAGGCGGACCAGGCACCCGTCACCGGTCCGTAAGGAGCCACCGGCCGGTTTGTCCGGCCGGACGGGAAACAATGGAGCAACCGACCTCGAAGGACGACTGATGCACCTGCGCCCCCAGCTGTCGATCGCCACCGGCCTGCTGTGTCTGCTGGCGGGGTGCGCCTCCGCGCCCGTCGAGACCGCCGACGACACCTCGGGGGGCGACCCCGCCTCGGCGTCTCCCAGCGCACCTACCGCCACACCATCAGAGACCCGCACTCCCTCTGCCGCACCGGCGGCCCCGTCGCCGTCGGCGAAGCAGAAGCCGGACCCGGCCGTAGCGGTCCCGGAGATCCTGAAGTTCCGGGCCACCACCGCGACCGGCGACCGTCTGGACGGCGCATCGTTGGCCGGCCGGCCCACCCTCTTCTGGTTCTGGGCCCCCTGGTGTCCCCAGTGCCGTGGTCAGATTCCCCAGGTGCAGCAGATCGCCAAGACGTACGGCGGCGAGCTCAACGTCGTCGGCATCGGCTCCCTCGACGACGCTGCGGCGATCCGCGAGTTCGCCGGCGACGTGAAGCAGGTGACCCACCTGGTCGACGAGAACGGCTCGCTGTGGCGCAGGTTCAAGGTCGTGGAGCAGAGCTCGTTCGTGCTGGTCGACACCCAGGGCAAGGAGGTCCTCCGCTCCGGGTACGGCGACACCCCGGACCTCGCCGCAGACATCGACGCGTTGGTCGGTTAGACCGCGTCGTGCCGGATGGCCGACGTCGGTAGGGACTCGGTCAGTCGGGCATCACCGATCGACGGGGCGTGACCACCGAGGTGGGCCGGGTGCCACGGCGCGATCTCCCCGGGACTCGGACGGTGCTCGGGAAGCTCCTGCAGCTCGCTCAGCATCGTCTGCAGGCTGCGACCGAGGCTGCGGGTCTCTGCGGTGAGGTCGGCACCGTACGCGACGGTGCGCACTGGACCCACCGCGAGCGACACCGGTCGGCCGCGGGTCAGGTCGCGAGGCTGGTGCACGCTGTAGATCCGCTGCGGCCCCCAGATCGCGACGGGCACGATCGGTGCACCGGTCTCCGCGGCCAGCGCCACGGCACCCGGCATCAGCGAACGCACGGTGTACGACGTGCTCACGCCCGCCTCGGGGAAGATGCCGACCACCTCCCCGGAGCGCAGCATGGATCGCGCCCGGAGGTAGGCGGCGGCGGGTGCCGCCCGGTCCACCGGGATGTGTCTCATCCCGGTCATCAGAGGCCGCGCGACCGGGTGGTGCCACACGTCGTGACGCGCCAGGAACCTCACGTAGCGCCGTTGCGAGCGACCGACGAGACCGACCAGGGCGAAGTCGAGGAAGCTGACGTGGTTCGCCGCGATCACCACCGGCCCGTCGTCCGGAAGGTGCTCGGTCCCGGTCAACGTGATGCGCAGGCCCAGAGCACGGAAGAGCACGTGCCCGGCCGCGATCACCGGCGGGTACACCAGGTCCACCGGGGCTCCTCTCCTCTGTCGGACCTGCCAGAGGTCCGTTGTGTCTACGGTTCGATCCTGCCAGCGCGGTGGACTGCTCGGCGGGGAAACGCAAGACCCCGGGTCCCTGCACGGGACCCGGGGTCTTGCTCAGCTGTTTCGGCGTCAGTTCTGGTAGGAACCGAAGTCGAAGTCGTCGAGCGCCACGGCCTGACCGCCGGCAGTGCTGCCGAAGTCGTAGTCGTAGTTCTCGTAGCCGGTGACGGAGTACGCGTTCGCACGCGCCTCCTCGGTCGGCTCCACCCGGATGTTGCGGTACCGCTCGAGGCCGGTGCCCGCCGGGATCAGCTTTCCGATGATCACGTTCTCCTTCAGGCCGAGCAGCGAGTCGGACTTGCCGTTGATCGCCGCGTCGGTGAGGACCCGGGTCGTCTCCTGGAAGGAGGCGGCCGAGAGCCACGACTCGGTTGCGAGCGAGGCCTTCGTGATACCCATCAGCACCGGTCGACCCGAGGCCGGCTTGCCGCCCTCGGAGACCACCCGACGGTTCTCCTCCTCGAACCGCACCCGGTCCACGAGGTCCGACGGGAGCAGCTTGGTGTCACCGGACTCGATCACCGTCACGCGGCGCAGCATCTGCCGCACGATGATCTCGATGTGCTTGTCGTGGATGGCAACGCCCTGGCTGCGGTACACAGCCTGGACTTCGTCCACGAGGTGCTCCTGGGCCTTGCGGACGCCGAGGATGCGCAGCACCTCCTGCGGGTCGGGAGTACCCTGCGTCAGCTGCTGGCCGACCTCGACGTGGTCGCCCTCGCCGATCGTCAGCCGCGAACGCTTGCTGACTGGGTACTCCTGGACCTCGGAGCCGTCGTCCGGGGTGACCAGGACCTTCTTGGCCTTGTCGGTCTCCTCGATGGTGACCCGACCGGCGGCCTCCGTGATCGGGGCACGGCCCTTGGGCTGGCGCGCCTCGAACAGCTCGACCACACGGGGCAGACCCTGCGTGATGTCGTCTGCCGAAGCCACACCACCGGTGTGGAAGGTACGCATCGTCAGCTGCGTGCCGGGCTCACCGATCGACTGGGCGGCGATGATGCCGACCGCCTCGCCGATGTCGACGAGCTTGCCGGTCGCCAGCGAGCGGCCGTAGCACTTGGCACAGGTGCCGGTGCGGGCGTCACAGGTCAGGACCGAGCGGACCTTGACCTCCTCGATGCCGGCCGCGACGAGCTCGTTGATCTTCACGTCGCCGAGGTCCTCACCGGCGGTGGCGAGCACCTCGCCCGTCTCCGGGTGGGTGACCTCCACGGCCGCGGACCGGGCGTACGCCGCGGTCTCGGCGTTCTCCGCCTTGACCACGCGACCGTCCTCGAGACGCTCACCGATCTTCTTCGGCAGGCCCCGCTCGGTGCCGCAGTCGTCCTCACGGATGATGACGTCCTGCGACACGTCGACCAGACGACGGGTCAGGTAACCCGAGTCAGCGGTACGCAGCGCCGTGTCAGCCAGACCCTTACGGGCACCGTGGCTGGCGATGAAGTACTCCAGCACCGACAGGCCTTCACGGAAGTTCGACTTGATCGGCCGCGGGATGATGTCACCCTTCGGGTTGGCCACCAGACCACGCATAGCCGCGATCTGACGGACCTGCATCATGTTTCCGCGAGCACCCGAGTGAACCATCATGTAGATCGGGTTGCTCTTGTCGAACGTGGTCTCGAGCTCCTCGGCGACCTTGTTCGACGCCTGCGTCCAGATCTCGATGAGCTCCTGGCGACGCTCGTCGTCGGTGATTAGACCGCGCTCGAACTGCTTCTGCACCTTGGCGGCCATCGCCTCGAACTCTTCGAGGATCTCGCCCTTGCGCGGCGGCGTCACGACGTCCTCGATGGAGACGGTCACACCGGAGCGCGTCGCCCAGTGGAAGCCGGTGTCCTTGAGGGCGTCCAGTGCCGTCGCGACCTCGACCTTGGTGTAGCGCTCGGCCAGGTCGTTCACGATCACGCCGAGCTGCTTCTTGCCCACCTCGTAGTTCACGAAGGCGTAGTCGGCGGGGAGCGCCTCGTTGAAGAGAGCGCGACCGAGCGTGGTCTCCAGGATCAGAGGCTGACCCGGCTCCCAGCCCTCGGGAGCGGACTCCCCGAGCGGAGGTACGACGTCCTTGAGCCGGATCCTGATGTTGCTCTGCAGCGTGATCTCGCTGTGGTCAAAGGCCATGATTGCCTCGGACGTCGACGAGAAGACGCGGCCGTCGCCCAGCAGCTCACCCTCGGGCCGGTGCGTGAGGAAGTACAGACCGATGATCATGTCCTGGGTGGGCATGGTCACCGGACGGCCGTCCGACGGCTTCAGGATGTTGTTGGTCGAGAGCATCAGCACGCGAGCCTCGGCCTGGGCCTCGGCCGACAGCGGCAGGTGCACCGCCATCTGGTCACCGTCGAAGTCAGCGTTGAACGCCGAGCAGACGAGCGGGTGGATCTGGATGGCCTTGCCCTCGATCAGCTGGGGCTCGAACGCCTGGATACCGAGACGGTGCAGGGTAGGTGCACGGTTCAGCAGCACCGGGTGCTCGGTGATGACCTCTTCGAGCACGTCCCACACGACCGGACGCGCGCGCTCGACCATGCGCTTGGCGCTCTTGATGTTCTGCGCGTGGTTCAGGTCCACCAGACGCTTCATCACGAACGGCTTGAACAGCTCAAGCGCCATCTGCTTGGGCAGACCGCACTGGTGCAGCTTCAGCTGCGGGCCAACGACGATGACCGAACGGCCGGAGTAGTCGACGCGCTTACCGAGCAGGTTCTGACGGAAGCGGCCCTGCTTGCCCTTGAGCATGTCGGACAGCGACTTGAGCGGGCGGTTACCGGGACCGGTGACCGGGCGACCACGACGGCCGTTGTCGAACAGCGAGTCGACGGCCTCCTGGAGCATCCGCTTCTCGTTGTTGACGATGATCTCGGGAGCGCCGAGGTCGAGCAGCCGCTTGAGGCGGTTGTTCCGGTTGATCACGCGTCGGTACAGGTCGTTCAGGTCGGAGGTCGCGAAGCGGCCACCGTCGAGCTGCACCATCGGACGCAGGTCCGGCGGGATGACCGGGACGGCGTCCAGGACCATGCCGCGCGGGCTGTTGTTGGTCTTGCGGAACGCCTCGACGACCTTGAGTCGCTTGAGCGCACGCACCTTGCGCTGGCCCTTGCCGGTGGCGATGGTCTCGCGCAGGGACTCGACCTCGGCGTCGAGGTCGAAGGTCTCCAGCCGCTTCTGGATGGCGGCGGCACCCATGTGGCCCTCGAAGTACTTGCCGAACCAGGTCTTCATCTCGCGGTAGAGAAGCTCGTCGCCCTCGAGGTCCTGGACCTTGAGGTTCTTGAAGCGGTTCCAGACCTCGTCGAGCCGGTCGATCTCGCGCTGCGCACGGTCGCGAAGCTGCTTCATCTCGCGCTCGGCGCCGTCCTTGACCTTGCGACGCGCGTCGGCCTTGGCACCCTCGGCCTCCAGGGCCGCGAGGTCCTCCTCGAGCTTCTTCGCGCGGTCGTCGATCGAGGTGTCGCGGCGGCCTTCGAGACGCTTGCGCTCGAGGTCCACCTTCGCCTCGAGCGAGGACAGGTCGCGGTGACGCGCATCCTCGTCGACGGAGGTGATCATGTAGGCGGCGAAGTAGATGACCTTCTCCAGGTCCTTCGGCGCCAGGTCGAGCAGGTAGCCCAGCCGGCTGGGAACACCCTTGAAGTACCAGATGTGGGTCACCGGAGCGGCGAGTTCGATGTGCCCCATGCGCTCACGGCGCTCCTTGGAGCGGGTCACCTCGACGCCGCACCGCTCGCAGAT
>JBFIWG010000028.1:0-18012 GCA_041606495.1 Nocardioidaceae bacterium | reverse complement strand
CGACGACGAGCGCGAGGAGGTCGGTGATGTGCTCGGCGGTAGGTGGTTCGTCGGCCAGCAACGCCTCGAGACAGATCGCGGAGACGGCAGCCAGGAACGCCTGTCGGCGCAGGGGGTCGAGCCCCACGAGCAGCTGCTCGGTCCCGGCCTGCAGCCAGCTGGTCGCGGCTTCACGCAAGGCAGGTCGGCGGGCGGCCAGGAGGTACAGCTCGTAGCCGGCGACGACGCGGCCCCGGTGACGCGCGAGCTCGTCGGCGAGAGCGGCGGCGTACTCCTCAACCGTTGCTCCGCCGGCACGATCGGCGAGCGAGCGCTGGAACTCCTCGGTCGCCTCGAGGATCGCCGACAGGGCGAGGTCGTCGATGCCGTCGAAGTGGTACGTCGCAGAGGCGAGCGGAACACCCGCCTCGGCCGCGACAGCTCGATGGTTGAAGCCGGCGAGACCGTCGCGCTCCAGCACCCTCAGCGCCGCCTCGACCAGTCTTCGGCGCCGCTCGAGTCCGCGCAGACGCCGGCCGTCGGGCTCGGTCAATGTGCGCCGCCGAGCTCGAGAGCGACGACGCCGGCGACTACCAGGAGGAGCCCCGCGCCCTGCACGAGCGTGAGTCCGTCACCGAAGAGCCACCAGC
This sequence comes from Nocardioidaceae bacterium, assembly GCA_041606495.1. GTDB lineage: Bacteria > Actinomycetota > Actinomycetes > Propionibacteriales > Nocardioidaceae > Nocardioides_C. The sequence goes on along the minus strand of JBFIWG010000028.1, from coordinate 17,383 downwards.
CCAGCAGCGCGACCACAGCGACGCCGACCGCCGCCCAGATCGCATAGGCGACGCCCACCGGCATGCCCCGGACAAGGACCAGCGACAACAGCCAGAACGCAACGACGTAGCCGCCGGCGGCGCCGACGGACGGCAGCAGGCGCGACAGTCCCTCGGAAGCGCGCAACGACATCGTGGCGAAGATCTCGGCGAGGATCGCCAGCGACAGCAGCAGGTACACCATCGAACACTCCAAACTAGTGGCACAAATGTACCACTAGTTTGGTCAGGCCATACGGCGGCGGAGCTCCTCGTTGATGGCCGGCACGATCTCGTGCAGGTCGCCGATCACGGCGTAGTGCGCCTTGGTCACCATCGGCGCGTCCGGGTCGCTGTTGATGGCCAGGATGGTCTTGGCACTCGAACAGCCCGCCCAGTGCTGGATCGCACCGCTGATGCCGCACGGAATGTAGACGTCTGGCGCGATCCGGCTCCCGGTCTGCCCGACCTGCTCGTGGTGCGGCCGCCAGCCGAGGCTGGTGACCACCCGTGAGACACCGAGGGCACCGTCCAGCAGGTCGGTCAGCTCCAGCAGCTCCTTGAAGCCGTCCGGCCCGCCCGCACCGCGACCTGCCCCGACCACGACCCTCGCGCTGGTCAGTGCGGCGGAGTCGTCGACCGCCTCGGCCTCGACGCGAACCACCCGGGCGACCAGGTCGGCGTCGGTGAGCGTCGGGGTGAACTCCAGCCGCTCTGGAGTCGTCGCCGCTTCTGCCGCCCGCGGGTCGCAGGCGTGACCGGCCACGGACAGCACCGCCACCGGGTCGTCGAGTCGCATCTCCTCCTGTGCCGCACCTCCCACGACCTGACGCGTCACGACCAGCGGGTCGTCGCTGTCGACCATCACCACGTTGGCCGCCATCGCCACCTGCAGTCGCGTGGCGACATGGGCCAGGATCTCGTTGCCTCGCGGCGTGCCCGCCGCGACGAGCATCCTCGGCGAGGCCGTCTTGACCACGTCGACGACCGCCGCGGCAGCCGCGGCAGCCGCGTAGGCGGTGAGCCTGTCGTCCACCGCATGGTGCAGGGCGGCCACGCCCTGCTCCGCGAGGTGGCCCTGCAGGGCAGCGTCGACGTCGTCGGCCACGGGTCCCACGAGCACCGCGTGCAGCGGACCGGCGCCGGCACGGTCGGCGACCTCACGAGCGAACGTCAGCGCCTCACGCGAGACCAGCGTTGCGCCCTCCCGGTCGGTCTCCACCAGTACGACGATCATCGTCCGACCACTCCCAACCGGGTGAGCAGGTCGACCACCGCCGGAGCGGCGTCAGGCCCCTCACCGAGGATCTCCACCGAGCTCGGCTGGCTCGGGGGCAGCTTCAGGCGGACCCGCCCCGGTCCGACCGTAGGCGGCCCTGCTGACTTGTTCTCCACGGGCGCCTTCTTGGCCTTCATCCGCCCGGGGATCGAGGGATAGCGGGGCGCGACCCCGCCCTCCATCACGGTGACCACCGCCGGCAGCGGAAGCTCGAAGATCTCGGTGCCCTCGGGACCGTCGCCCCTCGCGATCGCCCGGTCCCCCTGGACCTCGACCATGGAGATCCCGGTGAGCACCGGGCGTCCGAGCGCGTACGCGAGCCGGACACCCACCTGGAAGTCACCGGTGTCGGCGGCGTCGTTGCCCAGCAGCACGAGGTCGTAGACGGTGCCTTCGGACGCGCGCGCGGTCACCACGTCGGCGATGGCGGCGGCCACGTCGGCGGGGCCGAACCGGTCGGTCTCGGCCTCCACGAGGACCGCGTCGGAGCAGCCCACCGCGAGTGCGTTTCGCAGCTGCTCGATCGCGTCCTCCGACCCGACGCTGAGGACCGTCGCCGTCCCGTCCGTCGCGGTTGCGATCTGCACCGCGAGCTCAACGGCACACTCCTCGTGCGGGCTGACGGTGTACCCGACATGGCGGGCATCGACGGACTGCTCGTCGGCGGTCAGCAGGATCTCGCCCGAGGAGTCGGGCACGCGCTTGACGCAGACCAGTACGTTCACCATGGCCGCTACCCCTTGATCCGGCTGTTGTCAGGGTCGAACAACGAAGTGGCGTCGGCGGACCCGACCGTCACCGGGTAGCGCTCCTCCATGTACTCCACCGCGAGACGAGTGCCCACTGCGGCCAGGTCTGGCGGCAGGTAGGACATCAAGATGTGCTTGCCCAGCGAGGGCGCCGAACCGGCCGAGGTCACGTAGGACCGGTCGCCGTGCCCGTCGACCAGCGGCTCACCGTCCGGTGAGACCACTGGCTCGCCGCCGAGCATGTAGCGCTTCGTGCCGTCCGCCGAGGTGTGGTCGTCGACGGTGAGCGTGCACAGGACCCGCTGCGGGTCCTCCTTGCGCTGCTTGAGGTAGGCCTCCCGGCCGATGAAGTCGGCGTCCTTGACCTTCGGGCGCATCATGCCTGCTTCGGCGATCGTGCGTTCGGTGTCGAGCTCGGCGCCGTGGGCCCGGTAGCCCTTCTCCAGCCGGCCGGTCGTGCCGTAGACGCCGATCCCGACGGGGACGAGCCCGTGCGGCTGCCCCGCCTCTCGCACCAGGTCCCAGAGGCGAGCGCCCTGCTCCATCGGGACGTACAGCTCCCAGCCGAGCTCACCGACGTAGGAGATCCGCGAGGCGAGCACGGACACCGGGCCCACCTCGATGTTCCGGCAGCGACCGAACGCGAACGCCTCGTTGCGTACGTCGGCCCGGGTGATCGACCCGAGGATGTCCCGGGCTCGTGGTCCCCACAGCCCGATCGTGGTCCAGGCCGACGTCTGGTCCACGACCACCGCCGAGCCGTCGGTCGGCATCCGGTCGGAGAACCACTTGCGGTCGATGTTGCCGGTCGTGCCACCGGTCACCACCCGGTAGTGGTCGTCGCGCAGCCGCATCACGGTCAAGTCAGCACGTATCCCGCCGCGCTCGTCGAGGACGGAGGTGTAGACCACCCGGCCGGGCTCGACGTTGACCTGCGCCACCACGATCCGCTGGACCGAGTCCATGGCTCGCGGACCCATCACGTCGAAGATCGAGAAGGCGGAGAGATCCACGATGCCGGCCCGCTCACGCATGGCGAGGTGCTCGGCGTTGATGATCGGCGACCACCACCGCGAGTCCCACTCGGCCTCGCGCGGCATCACCGCGTCGCCGTACTCCTGCAGCAGACCACGGTTGGACTCGTACCAGAACGGGCGCTCCCAGCCGACCGCCTCGAAGAAGACGGCACCGAGCTCCTTCTCGCTCGCATGCATCGGCGCGAGTCGGACGTTGCGGTTGCTCTCCCACTGCTCGCCGGGATGGACGATGCCGTAGGTCTTGTTGAACGCCTCAGAGGTGCGCGCCTTGACGTGCTCGCGGGTGCGCTGGGCGGGGTAGAACCGGGCGATGTCGGACTGGTGCAGGTCGTACTCCGGGTTGCCGTGCGTCATCCACTCGGCGACCGCCCTGCCGACTCCCGGACCCTCCTTGATCCACACCGCAGCCGCGGACCACAGCCCCTTCACCTCCGGCGTCTCGCCGAGAATGGGTAGGCCGTCGGGCGTGAGCGACAGCAGGCCGTTGATCGCGTAGCGGATCTCGACCTCGGGGTTGCCCAGCACGTCAGGCATCAGCTCCAGGGCCTGCTCCAGCTGGGGGTCGAAGTCGTCGGCCGTGAACGGCATCTCGGTCGGGGAGAGCTTGGACTGCTCGATCGACGGGATGTCCTCGGCGTCGTGAAGGATCGGCCGGTGCGCGTAGGAGCCCACCTCCATGTCCCCGCCGTGCTGCCGCTCATAGCAGAAGGTGTCCATGTCCCGGATGATCGGGAAGGAGATCTCGCCGACGGTGCCGGCGAGCTGCGGCACGGGGCCGACGCTGATCATCTGGTGCACCGCGGGGGTGAGCGGGATCGACGCCCCGGCCATCGCGGCGACCTTCGGGCTCCACACACCGCAGGCGATCAGCACCGTCTCCGCCTCGATGTCACCGCCGGAGGTACGCACCCGACGGATCCGGCCGTGCTCCACGTCGAGCCCGGTCACCTCGACAGTTGACACGACGTTCAGCGCGCCCATCTCCTGCGCGCGCTCGCGCATGATCGTGCCCGCCCTCAGCGAGTCGACCACGCCGACGGACGGGGTCCAGAACGCGCCGACGATGACTGATGGGTCGAGGAAGGGGACCTTCTCCGCCACCTGCTCGGGCGTCACCAGCGAAGCCTCGATCCCCCACGACTTGGCCGAGGCCATCCGGCGGCGCAGCTCCTGCATCCGCTCCTCGGTGCGGGCCACCTCGAATCCGCCCGACTCGGTGAAGACGCCCAGCTCCTTGTACTGCCGCATGCTGTCGGCGGTGAGCTCGGTCATCTCGCGCGAGTGGTCGACCGGGAAGATGAAGTTCGACGCGTGGCCGGTGGAGCCGCCGGGGTTCGGCAGCGCCCCCTTGTCGATCTGCACGATGTCTCGCCACCCGAGGCGAGCCAGGTGGTAGACGAGGCTGTTGCCGACGATCCCTGCGCCGATCACCACCAGTCGTGCGTTTGCCGGAACCGTCGCCATGAGCAGACCCTTCGTGAGCTACGCGCCAGGCCTTGTTGCGTTATGCGCAACCTGACGCGTAATACGGAACACTTGGCTCCAGCATCATCCGACCGGTTCGCTGATGTCAAGGGTCTGCCCCGAGGTCGACGGGACGAAGTAGTCGTGGAGGTACTTCTCCCCCTCGTCACAGAAGAACGTGACCACCTGGCTGAGGCCGAGCTCGCTCCTGAGCCGTCGAGCAGCCACCAGGTGCGCCCCCGAGCTCGGGCCCACGAAGACACCGTGGGTGCTGGCGAGCCGACGCATCTCCGCGACGGCGGTCGCCGAGTCCACGCTGACCACCCGATCGAGCTCCTTCCGGTGGCGCTTGATGATGCCCGGCACGAACCCGTCGGAGATCCCCTCGATCAGGTGCTTCCCGATCTCGCCGCAGAGGATGGTGCACGACTCGTCGGGCTCGAGCGCCACGACAAGGCAGTCCGGGTTCGCCTCCTTGAAGCGCTCACCGACACCGACGATCGTTCCGCCGGTGCCGACTCCCCCGACCACCGCGTCCGGCACCACGCCTTCCGGTAGCTGGTCGAGGATCTCCTCGCCCAGCCAGACCCGGTTCTCCTCGACGTTCCACTCGTTGTCGAACTGCTGCGGAGCGAAGTACCCAGGCTGCTCCCCCAGGTCGCGCACCTTGGCCAACGCATCGTTGACGTGGAAGTCGCCGAGCGTCATGACCTCGGCACCGAACGCGCGGGAGATCGCCGTCCGCTCCGGGCTCATCCCGTTGGGCATGACGACGAGCATCCGGTAGCCCTTGACCGCCGCCACCATGCTCATGGCATTGCCGGTGTTGCCGCTCGAGGCCTCGACGATGGTGTCGCCGGGGTGCAGCAGACCTTCGCGCTCGGCGCGTTCGATGATGTAGCGGGCGATGCGGGCCTTGATCGACCCGGACGGGTTGAGGTACTCCAGCTTCACCCAGATGCCGTCGATGCGAAGCAGCGGGGTGTCTCCGATCGCGGACAGGATCGTCTCCTCACCCGTCACCCTGCCGAGCCGGCGTCCAGCCATGGATCGTCTCCTCTCACTGCAGCCAGGCGTCGACCTTGTCCGGGTTGTCCTCGACCCACTTCTTGGCGGCCTCCTCGGGCGACATCCCGTCGGCGCTGATGTAGTTGGCCACGGTGTTCTGGTCCTCGTTGGTCCACTCGAAGTTGCGGACCAGGTCAGCCGCCGGGCTGTCCGACTCCATGAAGTCGGTCGCCGCGATCTTGTCCAGGTCGTACGTCGGGTAGTCGCAGTCCACCTTCTCCGGGTCCGCGTCACAGCCCTCGGTGTACTCAGGCAGGTTCACCTTCACCAGGGGCACCTCGGAGAGGAACCACTGGGGCTCGTAGAAGTACCCGATCAACGGCTCCTTGTTCTTCTCCGCACGGCGGAACGCCTGGATCAGTGCCGCCTCGCTCCCGGCGTAGACGACCTGGTAGTCCAGGTCGAGGTTCTTCACCAGGGCCTCGTCGTTGGTGACGAACGACGGGTCGCCGTCGAGCAGCTGTCCCTTGCCACCGGACTCTGAAGTCTTGAACATGTCGGCGTACTTGTTGAGGTTCTCCCAGTTGGTGATGTCGGGGTACTCCTCCGCCATCCACGGCGGCACGTACCAGCCGATGACGCCGACGTTGCCGGTAGAGCCCGCCACCTGAGCGGTGCCCTGCTCCTCGATGTACTTCTGCTTGAGGTCCTCGTGGCCCCAGTTCTCGATGACGACGTCGATCTCGCCGCTGCCCATGCCCTGCCAGGCAACTTCTTCCTTGACGTTCTTGTACTCCACGTCGCACCCGAGCCGGCTGCTGGCGACATAGCCGACGACGTGCGCCGATGCCTCGTAGCCGACCCAGGGGTTGATGGCGATGTCGAACTTGCCGCACTCCTGCCCGTTGCCGTCTGTCGGTGCCGTGGTCTCGATGTCGCCGCCCCCGCAGGCCGTCAGTCCCAGTCCGAACGCCGCAGCCAGCGCTGCCAGCCGAACCGCACCCGAAACGTGTCGTGTCATCACTTCTCCTTTGTCATACGCGGCCGTAACGGGCCGCGGCGTACTGCGCGATTCGGTCGAGCATGATCCCGAGCGCGGTGATGGCGATGCCGGCTGCCAGTCCCTTGCCGAACAGCTGTCCCTGAGAGAAGCCGGCGACGACGTGGTAGCCGAGCCCCCCTCCGCCGACCAGGCCGCCGATGACGACCATGGACAGCACGAAGAGCAGGCCCTGGTTCGCGGCAAGCACGACAGCCGCGCGGGCCATCGGCAGCTGCACCTTCGTGATCATCTGCCAGGCCGTCGTACCTGCGGACCGGGCCGCCTCCACCGATCCCGGTGCGACGCCACGGATGCCGTCGGCGACCAGCTTGGTCGCGATCGGTACGCCGAACGCCACCGCTGCGACGATCGCGGTGAAGCGGCTCGTGCCGAACAGCGCCAGCGCGGGAACCAGGTAGACGAACGGCGGGATGGTCTGGAGCGCATCGAGGACCGGTCTGATGAACGTGTCGGCCCGCGGGTTCCGCCCCATCCAGACGCCGACCGCGAGGGCGCTCAGCACCACCATCAGCGTGGCGACAAGGGTCGTGGTGAACGTCTTCATCGTCTCGTTCCACATGCCGGTGCCGAGGATGACCGCGAGGCAGACCAGGGTGATCACCGCCGGCCGCACACCTCCGAGCAGGTAGGCGAAGGCGAGCAGCACCAGCCCCATCAGCCACCAGGGAGACTCCGAGAGCAGCGACTGGAGCGGGTTGAGCAGGCCGAAGGTGACCACGTCCTTGAGGGCGCTCGTGAGGCCACCGATCGCGCCGACCAGCCAGTCCGTGAAGCTGCCGACCCCGTCCGCCAACGGTCCACCAAGGTCCGGCCGGTCGGGGAACTCCGCCGCCCAGAGGTACGTCCGGGAGAGGTACACCGACACGACGGCGACCACGCCGAGCACGACCAGGGCGATCCGGCGGTGCTGCCGGTTCGCGTGCCCAGCACGCGCCGCCTTCTCTGCACGCTGGCTGGCGGCCGTCGTGGTGCGGTCCAGCATGATCGCCATGATCACGATGGCGAAGCCGCTGACGAAGGCTCGCCCGATGTCCAGGCTCTGCAGCGCCTGCGCGACGGGCTGTCCGAGGCCGGGGCCGTTGATCAGCGCGGCGATCGTGGCCATCGACAGCGCAGCCATCATGCACTGGTTGATGCCCACGATGATCGTGCGCTTGGCCATCGGCAGCTGGACCTTGAACAACGCTTGGAGGTCGGTGGCGCCCATCGACCGGGAGGCCTCCACCGCCGTGGGCGCGACCGTGCGGATGCCATGGGCGGTGATCCGGATCAGCGGCGGGATGGCGTAGATCAGGGTTGTGATCACCGCCGACGCGGGACCGATGCCGAAGAACAGCGCCAGGGGTGCCAGGTAGGCGAACGCCGGCATCGTCTGCATCAGGTCCAGGACCGGCGTGATCACCGCTGTCGCGCGTTTGCTTCGCGCCATCCAGATCCCGGTCGGCAGCCCGATCAGGACGCAGATCGCGACCGCGACGAAGGTGACGATCAGCAGGTCGATGCTGTCGTTCCAGAAGCCGAGGAGCCCGAACAGCAGCAGACTGACCAGCACCAGGACGGCCGCACGCCAGGCGGCCAGGGCATAGGCCAGCCAGGTCAACAGGCCGACGACGCCGAGCCAGCCGATCTCGGGCACCGGACGCGGGAACGAAGGTTCGCTGAGCAGCTCCTGGAGGAAGGTGACGGTCCAGTCGAGGGCCGAGCTGATTCCGCCGATCACGTACTGGAAGAAGAAGCTGCTGTCGCGCGCAGCGTCGAACCCGTCCCGGACGTCGTTGAGCCAGCGCTGGAATCCGGTGAGCTCCGCACCGCCGAGCTCGAGGGTGTTCGTGCCCCGCAGCAGCGCCCAGCCGGCCAGCCACACCACCAGCACTGCACCCAGGGCCCAGCCCGTCCGGAGCCGCACGCGCGGGCGCGTGGGTTCGGGTGGTGGGGTCTGGACTCTGGGCCGGTCGGTGACGGTCACGGACCGCTCTCCTCCTCGGCCACCACCACGCGCAGGATGTCCTCGTCGTCGACCACACCGAGGAACTCGTCGCCGTCGTAGACCCGGACCGGGTGCGTGGCCTCGAGCACGTCACGGGCCGCGTCCTTGACGATCCGGTCGGCCTGCATCACCGGGCCGTCGAGAGGCTCGCCCTCCCTGGGCGGCCGACGCACCCAGCGCAGCGTCAGGACGTGGGAGCGGGGTACCTCGCTGACGAAGTCGCGGACGTAGTCGTCGACCGGGGCGGCCACCACCTCGTCGGGCGTTCCGATCTGGACGATCTCGCCGTCCCGCATGATCAGGATGCGGTCACCGAGCTTCAGCGCCTCCTGCAGGTCGTGGGTGATGAAGATCATCGTCTTGCCCACCTCCTCGTGGAGGCGGATCACCTCGTTCTGCATGTCGCGGCGGATCAGGGGGTCCAGCGCCGAGAACGGCTCGTCGAACATGAGCACGTCCGGGTCCACGGCCAGCGCCCTGGCGAGGCCGACCCGCTGCTGCATGCCGCCGGACAGCTGGTCTGGGTAGGACTCTTCGTTGCCCGTGAGCCCGACCAGGTCGACCATCTCCTGCGCCCGCCGCCGACGATCGGCCTTGCTCTCACCACGGACCTCGAGGCCGTAAGCTACGTTGTCGATGACCTTGCGGTGCGGCAGCAGCCCGAAGTGCTGGAAGACCATGGCGACGTGGTGCCGGCGAAGCTCTCGCAACTGAGTCTCGGAGGCGCTGGTGATCTCCTCGCCGATCATCGAGACGTCACCGGCGGTCGGTTCGATGAGGCGGGTGAGCAGCCGCACCAGGGTCGACTTCCCCGACCCCGACAGCCCCATCACGACGAACACCTCGCCGGGAGCGACCTCGAACGAGACGTCCTTGACCGCGGCGACACACCCTGTCTTGGCCTGCAGCTCGGCGCGCGGCAGGTCCGCGTCCGGCGTACCGATGAGCTTGTCGGCCTTGGGGCCGAAGATCTTCCACAGGTGGCTCACCGTCAGGGCGGCCTCGGTGGTCGTCGGCGCCGGCGTGGTGGTGGCAGTCATCAATGGCCTCCGAAGGGATGGAGCGCGCTCCCTCGGGTCCGAGGGCGGCGTTGCTTAGTACGCAACTCCCCGTGTACTACGCAACAGCATGCTCGGTTGCGGCCAAAGTCTCAATAGCCCCCTGAGGTGGACCTTGGCGGGTGGACCTCGTCGGGCGGACTCGAGGGTCCGGTGTCAGCCGGCGCCCCATCCGAGGCGGTGGGAGACCTCGGTCGCCGAGGCGGTGACTCGCGGGATCAGCGACTCGATCCGCGCCTGGTCCATCCGGAAGGTCGGACCGGAGATGCTCAGCGACGCGACCACCTCCCCGTGCGCACTGCGCACCGGGGCGGCAACGGCGGCCAGCCCGACCTCCAGCTCGTCGACGGCGACGGCATAGCCGAGCGCCCGGACCTGCTCCAGCTCGCGGCGCAGCTCCTTCTTCGTGGTGATCGTGAAGTCGGTGTACGCCGGCAGCGCGGGCACCACCTCGGCGAGCTCCTCGTCGGTCAGCTCGCTGATCAAGATCTTGCCGTTCGACGTGGCGTGCAGCGGGATGTGCTGGCCCACCCAGTTGTGGGGCTGAAGCGCCGAGGAGCCGGCGACCTGGTCGACGTACAGCGCCGATCCGCCGGACCGCACGGCGACGTTGACCGTCTCGCCGGTGTCCGCGCCGAGTCTGCGACACACGGGCCGGGCTTCCTGTACGACGTCGAGCCGCGCGCTCGTGGCTCCGGCCAAGCGCAGCACGCCCATGCCCAGGCGGTACTTGCCACGGTCCTCGGACTGCTCCACGAGGCCGCCCTGCTCCAGCGTGGTGACCAGCCGGAACGCCGTACTCTTGTGGACGCCGATCTCGGCGGCGATCTCGGTGACTCCGGCCTCGCCGGACTTGGCCAGGATCTCCAGGATCGTGATGGCCCGGACCACCGACTGAACGGCACCGGACGGCTCGGCGGCGTTGCTCATGACGCAACGCTAGCGCAGATCTGTTGCGTATCGCAGACCCAGTTGTTCACAGCGCAACTCCCCCGCCGAGACCTGCCTCTCTCAGTCGCCCAGCTCGGCGCGACGGCGGACGACGTACTCCTCGAGCTCGGCACGGACCGCGTCGTCCAGCGCCGGAGGTTCGTACTCCGCCAACGTGTTCTGGTAGATCTGCTCGGCTCGTCCCGCCGCGTCGATCCCTCCCCCGCGCATCCAGCGCTCGTAGTTCTGCGACGAGGAGAGCATCGGCCGGTAGAAGCACGTGCGGAACCGCTCCATCGTGTGCATGGCGCCGAGGAAGTGACCGCCGTGCCCCACCTCGACGTGGGCGTCGAAGGCGAGCGACGCCTCGTCGATCTCCAGCGGCGTGAACTCCTCGCGCATCATCTGCAGCAGCTCGACGTCGATGATGAACTTCTCGTACCCGGCGACCAGTCCGCCCTCGAGCCAGCCGGCGCTGTGCATCACCCAGTTGGCGCCGGCCAGGAATGTCGGCAGCAAGGTCATCAGGGCCTCGTAGCCGGCCTGCGCGTCGGGGACCTGCGACGAGGTCATCGCTCCCCCCGACCGGAAGGGCAGCTCGAAGTGTCTGGCGATCTGTCCTGTGCACAGCAGGCCCATCGCCGACTCCGGGGTCCCGAAGCAAGGTGACCCGGACTGCATGTCGATGTTGGAGAGGAAGGAGCCGAAGATCACCGGACACCCGGGGCGGATCAGCTGGGCGAGAGCGATGCCCGACAGCGCCTCGGAGATCTGCTGGACCAGCGCCGCCGGAATCGTGACCGGTGACATCGCCCCCATCAGGATGAACGGCGTGAGCACCACCGGCTGGGCGGCAGCGGTGTACTCGAACAGCGCGTCGAGCATCCGGTCGTCCCACCGCAGCGGCGAGTTGCAGTTGATCAGCGAGATCGTCACCGGGTTCTGCTCGATGACCTCGCGACCGCCGAAGAGGATCGAGCTCATCTCGATGGTGTCCCTGGCGTTCACGCCCGAGACCACGTTGCCCATGTAGACCTTGTCGGTCAGGGTCTGCAGGGCCAGCACCATGTCGAGGTGGCGCGAGTCCAGCGGCGCGTCGTTGGGCTCGCAGATCACGCCGCCCGCGGAGTCGAGCACGGCGAAGGACTGAGCCAGCTTGGTGAACGACCGGAAGTCCTCCATGGTCGCGTCGCGCCGGACCTCGCCCTGGCGCACGAAGGGTGGTCCGTAGACGGCACCGAACGCCATCGCGTCGCCACCGATGTGGATCGTGTTCTCCGGATTCCTGGCGGTCACGTCGAACTCGCGGGGCGCCTTCGCGACCTGCTCCAGGACGAAGTCAGGGTCCAGGAACACCGTGTTCTCCTCGACCCGCTGGCCCGCCTTCCGGAAGAGATCGAGCGCGCGGTCGGACATGAACTCGACGCCCACCTCGGCCACGAGTCGTCGCCATCCCTTGTCCAAAGTGGCCATCGCATCGGCCGAGAGCACCTCGTAGCGCGGCATGCGGTTCCGAAACATCGCGAGTCCTCCTTGACCTGACTGTGATCGGCATCATAGCCTCACAATGTGGGAGTTGAGTTCCACAATATGAAACATCGGGAGACCATGAGCACCAACGGCACCCAGGCGATCGACCGCGCCGCCCAGCTTCTGACGCTGGTCGTCGAGGCGGACGAACCGCTCAGCTTCACCACGCTCGCCGAGGAGACCGGACTGGCGCGCTCGACGACGTCGCGGCTGCTGGCCGCTTTGGAGAGCAAGCACCTCCTCGAGCGTGACCGTAACGGCGCCTACATCGCCGGTCCCCTCTTCGCGCTGTACGCCACCCGGCACGACCCCTGGTCCCAGGTGGCCCGGCTGGCGGAGCCGGAGCTGAAGCGGATCGGCACCGAGACCGGCGAGACCGTGAACCTCGCCGTGCCGCGCGGCGACACCGTGGTCCAGATCGCCCAGGTGCACGCGACCTACATGCTCGGGGCCCGCGACTGGATGCAGGCGACCGTGCCTCCGCACTGCTCGGCTCTCGGCAAGGTGCTCTACGCCTACGACTGTCTCGATCTGCCCACCGGTCGGCTAGAGCAGCTCACCCCGCACTCCCTGGCCGACGCCGGCGACCTGCACGACGAGATCAGGAGCATCCGCCTGCGCGGCTACGCCACGACCCGCCAAGAGCTCGAGATCGGGCTGGACGCGGTCGCGGCGCCGGTCCACGACCGCGACGGCAAGGTCTTCGCGGCCCTCGGCGTCTCCGGGCCCAGCGCGCGGATCGGCAACCAGCTCGACGAGATCGGCCGGCTCCTTGTCGAGCACGGCAGCTCACTGTCCCAACTGCTCCACCGCCGTATGCCTAAGGAGGGCGTGGCATGACCCCCGACGAGATCCTGCAAGGTCTGTACGACGAGACCCTGGTCGGCAATGCGCCCACGGTGCTCGACCTGACGCACAAGGCGCTCGACCTGGGCATGGAGCCCCAGACCCTGCTCTTCGACGCGCTCATCCCGTCGCTGGAGGAGGTCGGCGCGCGGTTCGAACGCGGCGACTTCTTCGTCCCGGAGATGCTGATCGCCGGACGCGCGATGGCCGGGGCCATGGAGGTGCTGCGGCCGCTTCTCGCCGACACCGGTGTCCAGACGATCGGCAAGTTCTTGATGGGCACGGTGAAGGGCGACGTGCACGACATCGGGAAGAACCTCGTCAACATCATGCTCGAGGGCGCCGGCTTCGAGGTGATCGACCTCGGCGTCCAGGTGGCACCGGAGAAGTTCGTCGACGCGATCAACGAGCACCAGCCCGACATCGTCGGCTTCTCGGCGTTCCTCACCACCACGATGCCGATGTTCAAGGCCAACCTCAACGCGCTGCAGAAGGCCGGCATCCGTGACTCCGTGATCGTGATGGTCGGCGGCGCCCCGGTGACCCAGGAGTACGCCGACGCGGTGGGCGCCGACGGGTACGCCGCGGACGCCTCGGCCACGGTCAAGAAGGCCAAGGACCTGCTGCAGCGCAAGCGGGCGCTGGTGACGGCATGACCCACGAGACGCGACTGCGGTCGGCCACCAAGGAAGTGGTCATCGGCCACAACCGTCCCTTCTGCCTGATCGGCGAACGGATCAACCCGACCGGTCGGAGGATCTTCCAGGAGCAGCTGCGGGCCGGCGACCTGTCCGCGATCGAGCGCGATGTCGCCGCCCAGGTTGCCGGTGGCGCTGACGTGCTCGACGTGAACATGGGTGTCCCGTTGACCGACGAGGCCGACCTCCTGGCGCGCGCCATCACCCTGGTCCAGGAGCTGACCGACCTCCCGATCTGCATCGACTCCTCGGTCGTCGAGGCGCTCGAGGCCGGGCTCGCGGCGTACAAGGGGCGGGCGCTGGTCAACTCGATCACCGCCGAGGACGACCGGATGGCGGCGATCCTGCCGCTGGTCAAGAAGTACGACGCCGCGATCATCGCCCTGCCCAACGACGAGGACGAGATCCCGATGGAGTCCGACAAGCGTCTCGAGCTGGTGCACAAGATCGTGAAGGTCGCGACGACGGAGTACGGCATCGCCGTGGAGGACATCGTCATCGACCCGTTGGCGATGCCCATCGGAGCCGACACCTCCGTGGTGCAGACCACCCTCACCACCATGCGCCGGATCCGCGACGAGTTCGGGTTGAACATGACCTGCGGCGCGTCGAACGTCTCCTTCGGCATGCCGGACCGGCACGCCCTGGGTGCGGCCTTCCTGCCGATGGCGATGACGGCCGGGCTGACCAGCGCGATCATGGACACCCGCACCCCCCAGATCGTCACAGCCGTCAAGGCCGCGGACCTCCTGCTCGGGCACGACGAGTGGGGCGGCTCGTGGATCGCCGCGCATCGGGCGAAGCAGGCCGGAGTGACGTGACCGAGTCGATGGACCGCGACGAGGGCCCGCTCCAGGACCCTCCGGTCGCCCGCGACCTCGACAGCTATCACCGCGAGGGGCTGCTGTCCCCGCCGACGGGGCCCTCGCTCGAGCCGCACGACGGCGTCGGCCGAGTCACCCTCTCCTTCACCCCCTCGGACCGCACCGTCCGCGTGCCGCCGGGAGTGACGGTCTTCGACGCCGCGAGCTGGAACGGCATCGCGATCGACTCCACCTGCGGTGGGCACGGCACCTGCAAGAAGTGCAAGATCCAGGTCCTCGACGGCACAGTCCCGGTCTCCCGGCTGGACACCCGCTCGTTCAGCCCCGAGCAGCTTCGCGCCGGCTGGCGACTGGCATGTCTCGCTCAGGCCACGCAGGACCTGCGCGTCGACGTACCCCCGCTGACCACGCGACCCAAGGCCGCCACGGTCGGGGTCGGGCGCCAGGTCATCCTGCGCCCCGCGGTGCAGAAGAGGTACGTCGAGCTGGCCGAGCCGTCCCTGACCGATCAACGTCCCGACCTGACCCGCCTCCTCGACGCCATCGAGGACCTCGACCCCGAGCCGGACTTGCACGCGCTTCGCCGGCTTCCGTCGCTGCTGCGCGCCAACGACTTCAAGGTCACAGCCGTGATCGTGGACCGGGCTCTGATCGACGTGGAGCCCGGGGACACGAGGGGCCGCCAGTACGCCATCGCATTCGACCTGGGCACCACGACCGTCGTCGCCACCCTCATGGATCTCACAACCGGCACGCCGCTGTCGGTCCACTCGATGCTCAACAAGCAGCAGCCGTTCGGCGGCGACGTGATCTCCCGGATCAGCGCCACGATGATGGACCCGGCCGCCCTGGCCTGGCTGCGCAAGGCGGCCCACGAGACGCTCGAGGAGCTGACCAAGGACGTGTGCGCGGAGGGCGGCGTCGAGCCCAACGAGGTCTACGAGATCGCGCTGGCCGGCAACGCCACGATGACCGCACTGGCTCTGGGCATCGACCCCGAGCCGCTGGGGGTCGCGCCATTCGTGATGTCGACCTTCGCGCCGCCCGTGGTGCTCGCCAGCGACCTCGGTGTGACCGTGCACCCGGGCGCTCGGGCCCTGCTGTTCCCCGCACTAGGTGCCTACGTCGGCGGTGACATCGTCTCCGGGATGCTGGCAACCGGGATGGATCGCGACAAGCGCCTGCGGCTGTTCATCGATGTCGGCACCAACTGCGAGATCGTCCTCGCCGACGGTGACAACATCCTGGCCACGGCCGCCCCCGCGGGCCCCGCGTTCGAGGGCGGCGCGATCCGCTGCGGCATGCGGGCCGCGGAAGGCGCCATCGAGGTGGTCCGCATCGCGGATGACGTCGAGCTCCAGGTGATCGGCGACGTCGCACCGGCCGGCCTGTGCGGATCCGGCCTGGTGGACGCGGTGGCCGAGCTGGTCAAGGTGGGGCTGCTCGACCAGTCCGGCCGGTTCGTGCCGGACGAGACCGCCAAGGAGATCGCGCCGTCCCTGGCCGACCGGCTGACCAAGGTCGGCGACGAGCGCGTCTTTGTGCTGCACCGCCCCGAAGGCGTCGAGGACGTCGCTCACACCGTCTACCTCTCGCAGCGCGATGTCCGGGAGCTGCAGTTCGCCAAGGCGGCGATCGGGACCGGCTGGACGTTGCTGCTCGAGGAGATGGGCATGGGGCCGCGCGACGTGCAGCAGGTGCTGCTCGCCGGGTCGTTCGGCAGCTACCTCTCCCCCTCGTCCGCCGTACGCATCGGTCTGGTGCCGCGGCTGCCCGTGCTGCGGATCGTCTCGGCCGGCAACGTCGCCGGGGAGGGCGCCAAGATGGCGCTGCTCAGCCAGCGAGAGCGGGCCGGAGCGACGACACTGCTGGAGGAGGTGCGCTATGTCGAGCTCTCCGACCGGACCGACTTCAACGACAAGTTCGTCGAGCAGCTCGCCTTCCCGGTCTGACCGGCTGGCCCTGATCGCCTGCGGTGCCCTCGCGCGGCCGGCCGAGGCGGCTGCGCGTCGTCACGGCTGGCCGGTCGACGTCCATCCGCTGCCGCCGCTTCTGCACAACCGCCCGCAGCTGATCGCCGAGGCCGTCGAGACCCTGACCGAGGACCTGCAGCCGCGCTACGCCGCCGTCGCGGTGGGCTACGCCGACTGCGGCACGTACGGCGCCCTGGACGAGGTGTGCGCCAGGCTCGGCCTGGCCCGGCTTCCTGGGCTGCACTGCTACGACGTCTTCGCCGGTCCCGACCGGATTCGGCGGTTCTTCGAGGATCAGCCCGGGACGTACATCCTCACCGACTTCCTGGTGCGATCCTTCCGGCGCACGGTGGTGCAGGAGCTCGGCCTCGACCGTTTCCCTGAGCTTCGCGACAGCTACTTCGCCCACTACACGCGGATGGTGTGGCTGGCGCAGGAGCCGGACGACGAGCTGCGGAGACTGGCGGCTGCGGCCGCGGGGACGTTGCGGTTGCCGTTGACCGTCATCGAGACCGGAACCCAAGGACTCGAGCGCGGACTGGAGGGCCTGCTCGCCGCGATCCAGCCGGGCCCTGCCCGCCGCAGCCCGTGAGCCGACCGTCCCGCTCAACCGGCTGACGGGACCTCTCCGCCAAGCCGCTCCAGGAAGTCCTTGCGCCACCGCTCGGTCTCCGCGACCTGGTTGAAGGTGAACAGGTGCAGACCCTCGACCAGCGCATCCGGCTCTGCGAGCGCGGGCGCGGTCTTCTCGAGGAAGCGCTCGCCGGTGAACCCACCTGGGGCAGCCAGGCGAGTGAGTGTGCTCTTGTGCTTGACCAGGAACCGGGTGGACTCGCCGACACCGATCTTGGTGGCCATCCCCAGCAGCTTGGTCCGGTCCACCGGTCCGGGCAGGCCGACGAGAAGGGGCAGGGTGATG
>JBFIWG010000027.1:0-18046 GCA_041606495.1 Nocardioidaceae bacterium | reverse complement strand
GGGCTGGATGCACGACAGCCTCGGCTACGTGCAGAACGACCCGGTGCACCGGCAGTACCACCACCACCAGATGACGTTCTCGATGGTCTACGCCTACTCGGAGAACTACGTCCTGCCGATCAGCCACGACGAGGTCGTGCACGGCAAGGGATCGCTGCTGCGGAAGATGCCCGGCGACCGCTGGCGTCAGCTGGCCAACCTCCGCACGTACCTGGCCTACATGTGGGCGCATCCGGGCAAGCAGCTGCTGTTCATGGGCTCGGAGTTCGCCCAGGAGTCGGAGTGGGCCGAGAGCCGGGAGCTGGACTGGTGGCTGCTCGACCACGTCGAGCACCGGGGCGTCCAGTCGTTGATCCGCGACATGAACAGGTTGTACGCCGAGACGCCGGCGCTCTACTCGCTGGACACCGACCCGGCCGGCTTCGCCTGGATCGACGCCAACGACGCCAGCAACAACGTGTTCAGCTTCGTCCGGCGCGGCAAGGACGGTTCGGAGATCGCCTGCGTGGCGAACTTCGCGGCGCTTCCGCACGAGAACTATCGGATGGGCCTGCCGTCCGCCGGCCGCTGGTCGGAGCTGCTGAACACCGACGCGGAGAGCTACTACGGCTCCGGCGTGGGCAACTTCGGGTCCGTGGTCGCCACCGACGAGGGCTGGCACGGCCAGTCGGCGTCGGCGACCCTCACGGTGCCACCGCTTGGCACGCTCTGGCTAAAGTTCGAGGGTGAGCAGTAAGTCGCCCAAGCACCCGCACGCCCCTGAGCTGACGGACGGCACGGTCGTCCTGGAGCGCCGGGCCGCCGAGCCCGAGGCCCACCTGTTCGCCGTCGTCCTCGACGGCCAGCAGGTGGGCGCGGTCTGCGTGCACGAGAGCGCCGAGTCGGTGGGGCGGCTGACGTGGGAGCTCTCCCCGGCGTACACCGGCCGGGGCCTGGCGACGAAGTCGGTGAACCTGCTGATCGACTGGGCGTTCCGGGCGCTGCGGCTGGCCCGGGTCGAGGCGTACGTCGACCCCGGCAACGACCGAGCCATGCGCGTCGCGACCCGCTCCGGTCTTCGCCGCGAAGGCGTCGTCCGCGGCCATGGCGCGATCCCCGACGGCCGGACCGACCGCGTGCTCTTCGCCCGGCTGGCCACCGACCCTCCGATCACCGAGCCCGGCGGGTTCCGGGAGCTGCTGAACTCCTTCCTGCCACGCAAGCGAGCGATCTCGCAGATGCTCGTCCGGTCCGCCGACGAGCGGGTCCTGCTGTGCCAGCTGACCTACAAGAAGGACTGGGACCTGCCCGGCGGCGTGGTCGAGGTGAGCGAGTCGCCGATGCTCGCGGTCGAGCGCGAGGTCACCGAGGAGCTCGGTCTCGAGATCAAGTCCGGCTCTCTCCTGCTCACCGACTGGCTGCCGTCCTGGGGCGGCTGGGACGACGCGCTGTGCCTGGTCTTCGACGGCGGCGTGCATGAGCCCTCGCTCCTGGAGAACGCAGTGCTGCAGCCCCGGGAGATCCGCACCGCGGAGTTCTGCACCCTCGAGGAGGTGCGCGAGCGCTGCGCCGACTTCACCGCCCGGCGGGTCGAGGCCGCCCTGGCCCACGTCGGCGATCCGGGCGGCTACACCGAGTCCGGCCGCTGAGCTTCTGAAGCGGCGAACGCTGGGCCGCGCGGAGCGCTGCCTGGCCTCGTCCGGGCGCTCGGGCCATGCTGTGCCTATGCGTTTCACCGAGCACGAGATGACTACCGCGCTGACCGGCACCGCCAAGCAGATGCTCGCCCTGCAGCGCAAGGACGTGCGCAAGGGACGAGTCGACATCGAAGAGGTGTGGGGCGAGATGGACCGCTACGCGCGGTTCAAGATGCTCGACGGCTTGGGCAGCCAGCTGCTCCCCGTGCTCGTTGCCCTGCCCGATGTCGAGGTCGACGAGGGGACCCGCCCGACCTTCACGGACCAACAGATCCATGCCGCGGTCGAGGAGTGCCTCGGTGAGGTCTCCGGCCGCCTGCGCCGCAAGGCCGCGGTGACCGCCCGGGTCGCGATGGTGCGGATGGCTCTTCAGCACCTACCACCACGCAGCGGCCTGGACCTGCCGATGCGCCCCGACTCGCAGTGACGAACCGACTCCCGTTGGGACCGGTCAGTGGGGCAGCTGGTCGCGGCGACCCTCGACCAGCGCGACGGGGGCGGTCAGCCGCCACGCCTCGAAGGTGAGCTCGGCCAGCTCGTCACGCTCCACCCCCTCCAGCCGGACCACGACCCAGCCGAAGCCACCCGAGGTGAACTGGACCTCGAACGTCTCCGGGCGCTCCGCGACCAGCGCGAGCTGCTCGGCGAGGGTCTGCTTGAGTCCTACGGTGCGGGTGGGCTCCCAGAGGTAGCCGAAGGTCCGCTCGCCGACGGCGATCCGCCAGTAGCGGCCGTTGTCGGAGCGGGTGACCTCCGGGAGCTGGTCGGCCAGGGCGAAGAAGTCCGAGATGCTGCATCCGGTCACGGCGCCATCCTCGCAGCAGGCGACGACGCCGACGGCCGCCACCTGTCCCGGCTCGACCGGGGTGACTAGGCCAGGACCTCGTTCTCCAGCCGCGCGTAGCTGGCCTCCATCCCGTCCGTCATCCCCGTGCCCAGGACGAGGTCCCTGGTGGCGGCGTCGGGGTAGGTGATCACGATCGTGAGCAGGGTGCCGGCGTCGACCGGGGTGAGCGTGAGCTCGTTGAGGGTGCCCTCGCCGGGCATCCCGATCATCCGCTCGGTAGTCACTGCGCGGTGCGGCGGCGCCGACTCGAGCAGCTCGCCCTCGAAGCCGAAGCGGCCCTCGGCCGGGTCGACGGCCTCCCACTCGTAGCGGAACTTCTCGCCGACCGTGGTCGCCACCTCGCAGACCGGCATCGTCCAGCCATCGGGACCGAGCAGCCAACGTTGCAACAGCTCTGGCTCGTGGTGGGCACGCCAGACCTGGTCCACGGTGCCCCGGATCACCCGGCTGATCCGCACCTGGGTCTCGGACAGGATCTGGGTCATGGTGGCCTGTCCCGCGGCGAAGGCGGCCAGGTCGACGAGGACGGTGTCCATCTGCCCCATCGCCTCGCGCAGGCCCTCCTCCATGCCCATCTCGAGCAGCTGCTCGAGGTCGGCCAGGGAGCTGAAGTACGTCGTGGTGGTCACCCGGGAGCCGTCGGCGGTCTCCTCGAAGACGAACTGCATCCGCATCGACGGCATCTCGGGGTTGGGCTCGCCGTCGGGCGAGGCGAAACCGTCACGAACCTCGAAGCTCTTGAGCGGCTCGACCGAGAGCCACTCCCAGTAGCCGCTGCTGGTGCCCCCGTCGGGGCCCTTCATGGTGTACGCCGAGCGGCCACCGACGGCCGCGTCGTGGCGGGTGAAGGTGGCCGGCCACGTCGGTGGCCCCCAGAACCGCTCCAGCTGGCGCGGGTCGACGTAGGCCTCCCAGAGGCGCCGTAGAGGGGCCGCGAAGTCGGCGACCACGGTCAGGGTGAGCGCGCTGGTGTCGCGGTCAACGGACGTGATGGGCATGAGTTGTCTCCTGGTTCAGTCCTCGGTGAGCAGTGCGTCGAGCCGGTCGATGCGGGAGCGCCAGATCTCCTCGTAGCGGTCCAGCAGGCCCTGGGCCTTGCGGATCGTCTCGGGATTGCCGCGAATGATGCGCTCGCGGCCGTGCGGCTCCTTGGTCACCAGACCAGCTCCCTCCAGCACCGCGACGTGTTTCTGGACGGCCGCGAACGACATGTCGTACGCCGCGGCCAGCTGCGAGACCGACGCCGTACCCGCCAGCGTGCGGCGGAGGATGTCACGCCGGGTCGCATCGGCGAGGGCCCGGAAGATCCGGTCCACCTCGGCATCGGTCAGCGCAAGATCTACAACCATTTGGTTGTACGTTAGTCCGGGCCGTCAGCGGCGTCAAGGGTCCGGAAGGACACTGGCTCTACGCCTTGCGCGCGGCCGCTTTCTAGGCGCCCTTGGGCCGTTCGCGCACCCGCACTCCCTGCCCAGCACCGCGCTTGACCTCGAAGAGCTCGATCGCGGTGACGAGGTCGACCAGCTTCGCGTAGCCCCAGTTGCGGGAGTCGAAGTCAGGCGCCTGCTTGGCGACGTACGAGCCGACGCCACCGAGGTTGGCCCAGCCGTCGTCGTCCGAGGACGCGTCGATCCCTTCCCGCAACAGCTTGACCAGCTTGGCGTCGCCGCGGAGCTCGCCCGCGCTCTTCCGTGCCGGCGCCGTGGGAGCCGGATCTTCGCCGCCGGACTCCTTCGGCTTGTCCGAGCGGCGGAGCACGTCGAGGTAGACGAACTTGTCGCACGCGGCCACGAGAGAGTGCGGCGTCCTGGGCTCGCCGAAGCCGTAGACGAGCTTCCCCGACTCCCGTAGCCGCGACGCGAGCTTGGTGAAGTCGCTGTCCGAGGAGACCAGGCAGAACCCGTCCAGGTTCCCGGTGTAGAGCAGGTCCATCGCGTCGATGATCAGTGCGCTGTCGGTGGCGTTCTTGCCGGTGGTGTACGCGAACTGCTGCATCGGTTGGATGGCGTGGGCGTTGATCGCCTCCTTCCAGCCGCGGAGGCTGGACGTGGTCCAGTCGCCGTACGCCCGCTTGACCGTAGCGCTGCCGTACTTCGCGATCTCCGCGAGGAGCGCCTCGACGATCGTGGGAGTGGTGTTGTCGCCGTCGATGAGGACGGCGAGCCGGCTGGAGTCCTGGGCCGTGGGCATGTGTGGAGCCTAGTGCGAGACGCTAGGGCCGCCGAACCGCGCGAACCACGGCGTCAACACCGGTCCCGGCCGCCGCCCTGGGCCGTTCCTCCTTGACGATGATCTCCCACTCGTGCGGCTGCAGCGCCTCGGCGGCGTCCTCGAGGGACACCTGCACCTGGCCCGCGGCCGGGGTCGGCTCGCCGGTCGCCGGGTCGACAGGGCGGTGGCCGACCAGGAGCAACGTTCCGCCGGGCGCGACGCCCGCACCGAGCCGGGTCACCATCTCGCCCACGGACCCGGCCACGTGGACGTACAGGCAGCTGACCAGGTCGAAGCGCCGGCGGGGCGGCGTCCAGCTCCCGAGGTCAGCCTCCACCCAGTCGATGCGGTCGGCCACGTCAGGACCCAGACCTTGCGCCGTCGTGCGGCCATGCTCGAGCGCAGCCGTGGAGAAGTCGACCGCGGTGACAGTCCAGCCTGCCGCGGCTAGCCAGAGCGCCTCGGCGCCGTGCCCGCATCCGGCGTCGAGAGCCAGACCCGGCGTCAGACCACGGGTCTCCGCGAGCAGATGCTCGTTCGGTGGGCGACTCGCCACCTTGTCGGGGTGCTCGCGGAGTGCTTGCCGCCAGCGGCTCTCCCACGCGTCACGGTCGAACGTCTCGTCCGGCATGGGACCTCCTCGTCAACCATGACGGTACGGCGTGGAGCTGCCGGCCCCTGAGGTGCATCCGAGTGAGTCGCACCATGGATGACGGACCCATCACTGCGGGTCCGGGAGCACCGGAGTCAGCGTGAGCTCGTCGGCACCAGTAGCCGGCGGCTGACGGCCGAACGGCTCCACCCGGGGCATGGGCACGGGACCAGGGTCGGCCGGCTGGACCAGCGGCATCCGGACCGGGCCCGGTTCGCGAGGCTGCACCAACGGCATCGGGACCGGACCGAGAGCCCCACCCCAGGGCGAGTGGTCGGCGGCCTGCCTCTCCGTGCCGTGCGCCGCCGCGGACGCATTGAGCGGCAGGGTGCCTAGACAGGGCACGCACGCCGCCAACGCCGCGACCATCGCCCGCTTCACGTTGTCTCCCCCGGTTGCCACATCGTCATTGTGGCTCGGCCGCCCGGCGGAGAACAGCCCTAGAACAGGGCGGAGGCGAGACCCTGGCGGCCCTTGAGCACCCGCGGGTCGTCGTTGCCGACGGCCGCAAACAGCCCCAGCAGGTGGGTGCGTGCGGCGTCGCGCTCCGCTCCCGACGTACGACGGACCAGGTCGATCAGCCTGCCGAAGGCGTCCTCGACGTGTCCACCGAGCAGGTCGAGGTCAGCGGCGAGCGTCTGGGCGTCGACGTCGAGCGGCTTCTCGGCAGCCTCGGTGCGAACCTGGGCAGGGTCGACCGACGCGGTCCGCTGCAGCACCTGCGCCATGGCCAGACCACCAGCCGCCTCGGCGTCGGCGGGGTTGGCGTCGACCAGCTTCTGGTACTCCGCAACCGCGCCGTCGAGGTCGCCTGCGGCCAGAGCGTCCTGGGCCGGCGCGTAGCGCGGGTCCACCTGCTCCTCACCGTTCTCGTCCTCGACGGGAGCGCCGCCGCGCGGCTGGACCCGTCCGGTCAGGCCCTGCGCGGCTGCGGCCTGGAGCACCTGGCCGAGGAGGGCGCGGAGCTCCTCGAGCGGGGGCGCGTCCTGGAGCAGCGGCGCGAGCTGGCCGCCCATGGCGAGCGCGACGAGCGGGACGGACGGGATCTGCAGGGCCTGGGCGATGCCCGGGGCGGCGTCGACGTCGACCTTGCCGAGCAGGAAGCGACCCTCGAACTCGTCCGCGAGCAGGTCGAGGTCCTGGGTGAGGTTCACGCTGGCCGGCATCTGGGCGGAGTAGAAGACCAGGACCACCGGGGCATTCGTGGCGCCCTGCATCTCGCTCTGGAAGTTCTGCTCGTCCAGGTCCACGGAGTACGAGCCGCGCCCGGTCGGAGCTCCGCCGGCCGGCGAACCGGCAGCGGGAGTTGCCGCCGGTGCGGCGGGACGCTTCAGGGCGGACAGGTCGACGGCGCCGGGGCGCGAGAACGGCTGCTGACTCATGCGGCCTATCTTTCCCGATACCTCCGGCGCGGTGCCAACCGGCTCAGCCCGTCCGCTCGAGCTTGTAGTGCAGGCGGACGACCGTGGCTCCCCAGAGCCGGAGCTCGTGGTCGGTGCGCAGGACACCCTCGGGGTCGACGTACACCCGGAACGTCTCGTGGATCGGGGCGCGGGCGGCGTGCGTGCCGGTGCCGTCGCGCACCAGGACGTAGGCGCCGTCGCTGCCGAACCGGCCGGCCGGCGACGCGAGCACCAGCGAGCCGTCCGGCTCGACCCGCGGGCGCAGGAACACCTGGACGTTGCCCTCCTCCAGGGGGAAGGTGACGTGGACGCTGGGCTGGTCCGACCCGGGCAGGAGCCGGCTGGTGTAGCAGCCGCTGTAGACGTACTCGCCCGTGGACCGCAGGGTCCGGATCCAGCCGGCGGCACGCTGCCGCCCCTCGCCGTCGAGGAGGGTGGCCACCCGGCTGTCCATGCCGTGCGCCACGTCCAGCGGGCGCGTGGGCAGGGCGAGCTGTTGCACCCGGCGGCCGAAGAGCCTGGACACCAGCTCTCCCCCGGGCTGGAAGACGGGGGTCCACTGGGTCCACACCTCCATTCGCCACTGCGAGGTGTGCTCGTAGAAGTCGCGGACCTCGGGCCGAAGCCGCGACGCCTGGAACGACGCTCCGTCGAGTGCGGACATGTCCGCGAGGAGGCCGGCACCGTCGACACCCTCGACGACCGAGCCGCCCCACCCTCGCGCCGCGTCCTGCAGCCAGGCGTCGCCGATCAGCTGGCCGTCGTGCATGGGCGCGTTGAGCCAGGCGTGCTCACCGTCGAGGTCGACCGGCCGGCCCGTCGTACGCCAGAACAGTCGTGTGACGCGGTCCAGCCGCGGCATGAGGGTGCTCATGACGGGCACCCTCGCAGCGGAGGCGGCTCAGAAGCGAGCCGGCTCGCGGTACTCGCCCCACTCGGCGCGGAGCGCGTCGCAGATCTCGCCGAGGGTCGCCTCCACGCGGCAGGCGTCCAGCATCGCCGGGATCATGTTCTCCTCGGTGCGCGAGACCTCCACGAGACGGGCCAGCGCCGCGTCGACGGCGGCCGCGTCGCGGTTCGCCTTGCGCTCGGCGAGCGCGCGGACCTGCTCGACCTCGACCTCGTGCGAGACCCGGAGGATCTCCAGCTGGTGGGTGACCGACTCCTCGTGGCAGTTCACGCCGACGATCTTCTTCTCACCCTTCTCCAGGGCGGTCTGGTACTGGAAGGCCGCCTCGGCGATCTCGGACATGAACCAGCCCTCCTCGATGCCGCGCAGGATGCCGTCGGTCATCGGCCAGCTGCCGTGCTGGCCCTGCTCGGTGCTGGCGCGCATCGTCTCGGCCAGGGCCTCGGTGTCCTTGGTGCGCAGCTGCGAGCCGCCCATCTCCAGGATCCGGTCGAAGATCGCCTCGGCCTCGGCCTCGATCTTGTCGGTCAGCGCCTCGACGTACCACGAGCCGCCGAGCGGGTCGGCGACGTTGACGACGCCGGTCTCCTCCATGATCACCTGCTGCGTGCGGAGCGCGATCTCGGCCGCCTGCTCGCTGGGCAGGGCGAGGGTCTCGTCCAGGGCGTTGGTGTGCAGCGAGTTGGTACCACCGAGCACGGCGGCGAGCGCCTCGATGCCGGTGCGGACCACGTTGTTGTAGGGCTGCTGCGCGGTCAGCGAGACACCGGCGGTCTGGGTGTGGAACCGCAGCCACTGGGCCTTCTCGGTCTTGGCGCCGTAGACGTCACGCAGCCAGCGAGCCCAGATCCGACGGGCGGCGCGGAACTTGGCGATCTCCTCGAAGAAGTCGAGGTGGCTGTCGAAGAAGAACGACAGGCCGGGCGCGAAGGTGTCCACGTCGAGGCCGCGGGACAGGCCGAGCTCGACGTACCCGAAGCCGTCGGCCAGCGTGTACGCGAGCTCCTGCGCGGCGGTCGAGCCGGCCTCGCGGATGTGGTAGCCGGAGACCGAGAGCGGCTTGTACGCCGGGATGTTCTCGGCGCAGTGCTCCATCAGGTCACCGATCAGGCGCAGGTGCGGCTGCGGCGCGAAGAGCCACTCCTTCTGCGCGATGTACTCCTTGAAGATGTCGGTCTGGAGAGTGCCGTTGAGAACGCCGGGGTCGATGCCCTGACGCTCGGCGGCGACGAGGTACATGCAGAAGATCGGCACCGCAGGACCGGAGATCGTCATCGACGTGGTCACGTCACCGAGCGGGATCTTGTCGAAGAGCACATCCATGTCCGCGGCGCTGTCGATGGCCACACCACAGTGGCCGACCTCGCCCAGGCTCTTGGGGTCGTCGGAGTCGCGACCCATCAGCGTGGGCATGTCGAACGCGACCGAGAGGCCACCACCGCCGCGACCCAGGATCATCTTGTAGCGCTCGTTGGTCTGCTGGGCATTGCCGAAGCCGGCGAACTGCCGGATCGTCCAGGTCCGGCCGCGGTAGCCGGTCGGGTAGAGGCCGCGCGTGTAGGGGAACTCGCCCGGCCAGCCGATGCTCTCGAAGTTCGGGTACGTCGACTCGTCGGCCGGCCCGTAGGCGGGCTCGACCTCCATGCCGGACAGGGTCGTGAAGTCGGCCTCGCGGACCCGTGACTTGGCGTAGCGCTCCTGCCAGCGACTGCGGGCGGCGTTCTCGGTCATGGCTTCCTCCGGGCTGGTGGGGTGACTCACGTCATTCAAAATAGTAGGACGTCCAACTATCAGTGTCGAACCGGTCTGGGCACTGCCGCCGCACTGGGCTGCTGAGTTTTCTCAAGGTCTGATGTCATGGCGTGACTCCCCATGAGCTATTCACCATGGGGTGTCACGGTTTACCGACAGACCTTGGGAAAACTCACGCCGCCAGGGCTAGAAGTCTCCGGCCTGCTCACGGACCGGCTTCAGCAGGGCGGAGAGCTGCTTCAGGTCCTCGGGGCTCATGTCCGCAATCGCGAACTGGGCCTTCACCAGGTCTGCCGTTGCCGCCTCGACCACGGCGCGGCCCTCGGAGGTGATCTCGGCCAGCACCGCCCGCCCGTCCTCGGGGTGCCGCCGGCGTACGACGAGCCCGGCGGACTCGAGCCGGTCGATGATCGAGGTGATCGACGTGGGATGCACCTGAAGCCGCTCCCCCATCTTGCCCAGCGGCAGCGACCCCGCGCGGGAGAAGGTCAGCAGCACCAGCGCCTCGTAGCGGGCGAACGTCAGGCCGTGCGGCCGGAGGATCTCGTCGAGCTGAGCCAGCACCAGCTGTTGCACCCGCATGAGCGAGGTGACCGCGTGCATCTGCTCCACGGCCCCCCAACGCAGGCCCCACTGGCGCGCCGCCTCGTCGATGGGGTCGAACGCGAGCTTCTTGCCCGCCTTCCCCTTGTTCGCCATGCCGCAAAACTAGTGGATGGGCGACTCGTGTCCGCCGAGCGCGGCCGAGACGGCGCGCCCCGCCAGACCTGTGGCGTGCTACATGCGAGGACCCCGGAGGCCGGAGCGTTGCACGACCCGCTGGATGGACAGGTCGCGCTCGTCGGGGCGTCCGACGTATCGGATGTCTCGGAGCCCCTGCTCCTGCGCCGCCGACTCGAAGATGAAGTGGCCGTAGCCGAGGATCCGGCCGTTGAGCGGCTTCTGCACGGTGATGTCGAGGATCCGGTGCAGCGGCATGGTGGCCAGCGACTGCGACAACACACCACGCACCCGGAACACGCGCATGTTGGTGATCACGAAGCGGTCCATGTACTCGGTCAGCGCCCGCCACCCGGCGTGGGCGAACAGCCCCATCGCCAGCAGGAAGGGAAGCCAGGCCAGCTCGAGGGTGCTGAACAGAAAGACCCCGAGCAGCGCGACACCGAGCAGCGTCTCCGCGACCGGTCGGACGAAGACCACCCAGTGGTGCAGCACCTCGTCGACGATCACCTCGCCCTCGTCACGGAGCAGGTGCCTGCCGATCTTGGGATCGGCGAAGGTACGCCGCAACCAACCGGCCACGTCGACGACCTAGGAGAAGAGAGCGGTGATGAAGCGGATGATGCTCTCGAACGCCGTCTGGACCCCTGCGGCCGCACCCCTGATCGCGTCAGCGGCACCGACGGGCTGCGTGAACAGGTAGAAGGCGGCGAATGCGACGACGAGGCCCGTCAAGACCTTCTTCACGGAGTTCTCCGTTTCCATATTGACTTCCCGAGACAGGGCAGGCCGAAGCCACCCGTGCACGCATTCAAGCAAAGCCCCGAGGACCGGGAGGGGAGGCGCGCTGAGTCAGCGGCCTCCCTTCTCACGACGGCGTGTCGGTGAAGGCCTCGAGGAGTACGTCGGACGCGCGGTACGGGTCCGACTTGCCGGCCGCGACCTGCTCGGCGAGGTCATCGAGCTCGGTGCGCGCGTGCACGTCGCCCCATTTCTCACGCAGCGCGGTGACCGCGATCGCCTCGATCTCGTCGCGGGCGCGGCGTACTCGGCGGCGGTCGAGCTCACCGGTCCGCTCCATCCAGGCGCGGTGGCTGTCGATCGCCTCGACGACCTCCTCGACCCCCTGCCCGACCTGGGCGACGGTGAGCACGATCGGCGGCTTCCAGGCCTCGTCGTCCCGCTCGGCCAACGCGATCATGTTGCGCAGGTCGCGGCGGACCACCTCGGCGCCGTCGCGGTCGGCCTTGTTCACGACGTACACGTCGCCGATCTCGAGGATGCCCGCCTTGGCCGCCTGGATCCCGTCGCCCATGCCCGGCGCGAGCAGCACCAGGGTGGTGTCGGCGAGCCCGGCGATCTCGACCTCGCTCTGGCCCACGCCCACGGTCTCGACCAGCACCACGTCGCAGCCGGCGGCGTCGAGGACCCGCAGCGCCTGCGGGGTGGACCAGGACAGGCCGCCGAGGTGACCGCGTGAGGCCATCGACCTGATGTAGACCTCGGGGTCGGTGGCGTGGTCCTGCATCCGCACCCGGTCGCCGAGCAGCGCGCCACCGGAGAACGGCGAGGACGGGTCCACCGCGAGGATGCCTACGCGCTTGCCGGAGGCCCGCAGGGCGGTCACAAGCGCCGAGGTCGAGGTGGACTTGCCGACGCCCGGAGAGCCGGTGATGCCGACGATCTGGGCGTTGCCGGTGTACGGCGCCAGCCCGGCCATGACCTCACGCAGCAGCGGTGAGGCGTCCTCGACGAGCGAGATCAGCCGCGCCACGGCACGGGCGTCGCCGGAGCGGGCCCGCTCGACCAGCTCGGGGACCGAGGCGGCCGCACGGCGACCGCCCCGGCTCACGTTCGCGGAGCTCACGAAGTGGGCACGCGCACGATCAGGGCGTCACCCTGGCCGCCACCGCCGCAGAGGGCCGCCGCGCCGACGCCGCCACCGCGGCGCTTGAGCTCGAGGGCGAGGTGCAGCACGATCCGGGCGCCGGACATGCCGACCGGGTGACCGACGGCGATCGCTCCGCCGTTGACGTTGACCTTGTCCTCGTCCAGCCCGAGCTGGCGCGCGGAGACGATGCCGACGGCCGCGAAGGCCTCGTTGATCTCGACCAGGTCGAGGTCGGCGGGCTTGATGCCCTCCTTCTCGCACGCCTTGGCGATGGCGTTGGCGGGCTGGGTCTGCAGGGTCGAGTCGGGGCCTGCGACCTGGCCGGACGGACCGATCTCGGCCAGCCACTCCAGGCCGAGCTCCTCGGCCTTGGCCTTGCTCATCACCACGACCGCGCAGGCGCCGTCGGAGATCTGCGACGAGGAGCCGGCGGTGATGGTGCCGTCCTTGGCGAAGGCCGGGCGCAGCTTGGCCAGCGACTCGGCGGTCGTGTCGCCGCGAATGCCCTCGTCCTGGGAGACCACGACGGGCTCGCCACGGCGCTGCGGCACCTCTACCGGGACGACCTCCTCGTCGAAGACGCCGTTCTTCCACGCCGCTGCGGCCCGCTGGTGCGAGCGCGCCGAGAACTCGTCCTGCTCCTCGCGGGACAGCTGCGCCGCCGCGGCGTTGCAGCCCTCGGTCAGGCCGCCCATCGGCTGGTCGGTGAAGTAGTCGTAGAGCGCGTCGTAGGCCATCGAGTCGACCAGCGTGGTGTCGCCGTACTTGAAGCCCTCCCGCGACTTCGGCAGCAGGTGCGGCGCCTGGGTCATCGACTCCATGCCACCGGCGACGATGATGTCGTGCTCACCCGCGCGGATCAGCTGGTCGGCGAGGGCGATGGCGTTGATGCCCGAGAGGCAGACCTTGTTGATCGTGATGGACGGGATGTTCATCGGGATGCCGCCCTTGACTGCGGCCTGGCGCGCGGTGATCTGGCCGGCTCCGGCCTGGATGACCTGGCCCATGATCACGTACTCGACCTGGTCGCCGCTGACGCCGGCCTTCTCCAGGGCGCCCTTGATCGCGACGCCACCAAGCTCGGCGGCCGACTGGTCCTTCAGCCCGCCCAACAGGCGGCCGATCGGGGTACGAGCACCGGCAACGATTACGGATCCGGACATGACGCCTCCTGCTGCGACTGACTAAACCTCGGGATATTCGAGACGATACCCACCACCAGGCCTCGGAGGGGAGGGTGGGATGCCGCCCGGAGATGTCTATCAAGTCACACTCCCTCGCGGGTCGGACGGTGTCGTACGACGATAAGCCGCATGGCTGACAGCAACGCCTTGAGCGTCCCCGAGGAACTGTTCATCTGCATCGACCACGTGGGGATCGCGGTCCCCGACCTGGACGAGGCAATCGCGTTCTACCGCGACGCGTTCGGCATGCAGGTCACCCACCAGGAGACCAACGAGGAGCAGGGCGTTCGCGAGGCGATGGTCGCCGTCGGCGAGTCCGGCTCCTCGATACAGCTGCTCGCCCCGCTCAACGACCAGTCGACGATCGCGAAGTTCCTCGGCCGCTCCGGCCCTGGCCTGCAGCAGCTGGCCTACCGGGTCACCGACCTGGATCGGGTCTCCACCGTCCTGCGCGACCGTGGCCTTCGACTGCTCTACGACGAGCCCCGGCGCGGCACCGCCGACTCGAGGATCAACTTCGTGCACCCCAAGGACGCCGGCGGCGTGCTCGTGGAGCTGGTCGAGCCGGCCGAGAGCAAGGCACACGGCCGAGATGCCGGTCTAGAGAAGTAGGTCACACAAGGCTGACACCGGCGATTACCCGTCGGTAGATTCCCGCCAACGTTCGACCGGGCAAGGTCCGTCTCGCAACTCACACCAGGAGCTCTCCGTGAAGCAGATCCTCGACGCAATCCTCGCCGGCAACACCTCCTCGGAGGAGTTCGCCGCGCTCGAAGTTCCCGAGTCGTACCGGGCGGTGACGGTCCACAAGGACGAGGCCGACATGTTCGAGGGTCTGGCCAGCCGGGACAAGGATCCCCGCAAGTCTCTGCACGTGGACGACGTGCCGGTGCCCGAGCTCGGCCCGGGTGAGGCGCTGGTCGCGGTGATGGCCAGCGCGATCAACTACAACACCGTCTGGACCTCGATCTTCGAGCCGGTCTCGACCTTCGGCTTCCTCGAGCGCTACGGCAAGTCCTCCCCGCTCGGCAAGCGGCACGACCTGCCGTACCACATCGTCGGCTCGGACCTGGCCGGCGTCGTGCTGAAGACCGGCACCGGTGTGCACGCCTGGAAGCCCGGTGACGAGGTGGTCGCCCACTGCCTGTCCGTCGAGCTGGAGAGCCCGGACGGGCACAACGACACGATGCTCGACCCCGAGCAGCGCATCTGGGGCTTCGAGACCAACTTCGGCGGCCTTGCCGAGATCGCCCTGGTCAAGACCAACCAGCTGATGCCCAAGCCCGCCCACCTGACCTGGGAGGAGGCGGCCAGCCCGGGCCTGGTGAACTCCACCGCCTACCGGCAGCTGGTCAGCCGCAACGGCGCCGGGATGAAGCAGGGCGACAACGTGCTGATCTGGGGCGCGAGCGGCGGCCTCGGCGGTTACGCCACCCAGTTCGCGCTCAACGGCGGCGCCACCCCGATCTGCGTGGTCTCCTCCCCGGAGAAGGCGGAGATCTGCCGCTCCATGGGTGCCGAGCTGATCATCGACCGCAGCGCCGAGGGCTACCAGTTCTGGAAGGACGAGCACACCCAGGACCCGAAGGAGTGGCGTCGGCTGGGCGCCAAGATCCGGGAGCTGACCGGCGGCGAGGACCCCGACATCGTCTTCGAGCACCCGGGTCGCGAGACGTTCGGCGCCTCGGTGTTCGTCACCCGTAAGGGCGGCACCATCGTCACCTGTGCCTCGACCAGCGGCTTCATGCACCAGTACGACAACCGCTACCTCTGGATGAGCCTCAAGAGCATCATCGGCTCCCACTTCGCCAACTACCGCGAGGCCTGGGAGGCGAACCGGCTGGTGAGCAAGGGCCTGATCCACCCGACCCTCTCGCGCTCGTACACGATGGACGAGGTGGGCCAGGCTGCGCTCGAGGTGCACAAGAACCAGCACCAGGGCAAGGTTGGCGTGCTCTGCCTGGCCCCGGAAGAGGGTCTCGGCGTCCGCGACGAGGAGATGCGGGCCCGTCACGTCGACGCGATCAACCGGTTCCGGGGGGTCTGAGGGGTTGCAGCCGCGTGTGATCTCGACTCGAATCTCACTCGCACGCGCCTGACGGGTTTCTTCGATCCGATCCGCCAGACTTAGGCTGCAGCTAAGCAACATCGACGTAGGGACGAAACGCATGAATGATCGCTCGGGCCTGTCCATCTTCGACGACCAACCGTCCAACAGCGGCGCTGACGACGCCACCCAGGTGTTCGCGGCCGTGGGCGAGGGGAACTCCACCAGCTTCCCGGTGGTCCGGCGCGGCTACGACCAGGCTGCAGTGGACCGCCAGATCCACACCCTTGCCGGCGAGAAGGCCGGCCTGAGCGCCAGCCTGAACGACGCCAAGTCGCGCATCAAGACGCTGGAGAAGCGGGTCGCCGACCTCCAGGAGTCGCTGAAGGAGAACGAGACCCCGTCGTACGCCGGACTCGGCGGCCGCGCCAGCGAGATGCTGCGCCTGGCCGAGGAGCAGTCCGACGAGGTCCTGGCCCAGGCGCACGCCCAGGCCGCCGAGATCCGCAAGCAGGCCGCCAAGGAGGCCGAGGCGCTCCGGGCGCAGGCCAGCCGTGACGCCGAGGACATGCGCATGGTCCAGCTCAAGGAGCTCGACGAGACGCGGACCCGGATGATGACCGACGCCGAGCAGGACCGCGCGTTGGCCAAGACCGAGTCCGACGACCTGCTCGCGTCGGCTCGCCGTGAGGCCGAGCAGCTCCGCCTGGCCGCGGAGCAGGAGGCCAACGCGCTGCGCACTAGTGCCCGCCGCGAGGCCGAGCAGGCCCGCGCCGCGGCCGACCGCGAGGTGCAGGAGGCCCGACGTACGCTCGCGGTGGAGAAGGAGCGGCTGACCCGCGAGGCCGCGGAGCACCACGACAGCGCCACCGCCGAGACCGCACGCCTGGTCGAGGAGGCCGAGGAGCGGGCGACCGCGGCCGAGCAGCGCGCCCGGGACGCCATCGCCCAGGCCACCGAGCACCGCCAGCAGGCGGCAGCTGAGGCCGAGCGGCTGCTCACCCGCGCCCGTCGTGAAGCCGAGCAGATCGTTGCCAGCGCCCAGACCCAGGCCGAGTCGCACGTCGCGGCCGGTCAGGCCGACGCCGAGCGCGAGCTCGCCGCCATCCGCTCCGAGGTCGACCGGGTCCAGAAGCGCCGCGACGCGATCGTGGCCCAGCTCGGCGCCCTGCGCGATGTGGTCGCCGGGTTCGGCGAGCCGGAAGCCGCAGAGGAGAAGTGAGCCACCCGGAGCCGCGCACGGAGCAGGGTCCCGAGGCTGCCGACGACCGCAGGCAACCCGAGGACTCCTCCGTCGCGGCTCCGGACGCTCCCGGCGCGGCCACGTCGCGTGGCGGCGCGTCACCCGAGGGTGACTCCGACACCGAGGGCTCGGGCTCTGTCGAGACCGCCGCCGAGCCCAAAGAAGACCGGTCCCGTCCTTCCGCGGAGCGCGAGTCCGAGCCGCTGGGCCCGATCGGTCAGCCGCTCAAGCGCCACTCCCCCTTCTACGTAGGGTTCTTCGGCGCTGCCGGAGCGCTGCTGGCGATCTGGCTGGGCCAGCAGATCATCTCCATCAGCTCCGTGCTCATCCTGATCGTCGTGGCGATGTTCCTGGCGGTCGGGCTCAACCCGATGGTCGAGTTCTTCATGCGGCGCGGGCTCAAGCGAAGCTGGTCGCTGCTCGTGGTCATCGCGATCGTGCTCAGCACCGTGGGGCTGTTCATCCTGGCCATCGTCCCGGTCATCTCCGACCAGGTGAGCGCGCTCGTCGACCGTGCCCCCGACTGGTTCGACCAGCTGCGGACCAACGACCGGATCCAGCAGCTCGACGAGCGCTACGACCTGATCAACCGCGCCCAGCAGGCGATCGAGGACGGGAACCTGGCACAACGCGCCTTCGGCGGTGCCGTGGGCGTCGGGCTGGCCCTGGTCGGCGCCATCCTGAACACCTTCATCATCATCGTGCTGACGATGTACTTCCTCGCCTCGCTGCCGACGATCAAGCACACGGCGTACCGACTGGCGCCGGCCAGCCGACGCGAGCGGGTCACATCCCTGGGCGACCGGATCCTGAGCAACGTGGGCGGCTACGTCTCCGGGGCGTTCCTCGTCGCGCTGGCCGCCGGGATCAGCTCGCTGGTCTTCCTGTTCATCGTCGGCCTCGGCGAGTACGCCGTCGCGCTGGCCGTCGTGGTCGCGGTCCTGGACGTCATCCCGATGATCGGCGCCACCCTCGGCGCGGTCATCGTGACCGCGATCGGGTTCGCGACCGACCCGAAGATCGGGCTCGCCTGCCTGATCTTCTACATCGTGTACCAGCAGTTCGAGAACTACGTGGTCTACCCCAGGGTGATGTCACGCTCCGTCGACATCCCGGGCTCGCTGATCGTGATCGCCGCACTCGTCGGAGCCGCTCTGCTCGGTGTGGTCGGCGCCCTGCTCGCGATCCCGACCGCAGCCGCGCTGCAGCTGCTGCTGAAAGAGGTCTTCCTGCGCCGACAGGACGTCCGTTAGCGGCGTGCCGCCGCGCGCTGGCGCAGGATATTCTGCAGCGCCCGGTAGACGCTCAGGCGGGTGAGCTGTACCCCGATTACCTGGAGTGGGAAGGCGTTCGCTATCCGCTGAGCTATGAGTTTGAACCCACCAGCGATCGAGACGGGGTAACGCTGCAAGTGCCTCTCATGGCGCTGAAGCAGATTCCTTCCCGGCGACTCGAATGGCTGGTGCCTGGTTTGCTTCGGGAAAAGTGTGTCGCGCTGGTGAAGGGGTTG
>JBFIWG010000026.1:0-18227 GCA_041606495.1 Nocardioidaceae bacterium | reverse complement strand
CTAGCCGCCCCAGGTCCGGTGGATAGGTTGAGGGCGTGGATCCTGCCGAGGTGCTGTCGCGTACGTCGGACCTGCCGGATGTCGTGGTCCGGTACGGTCCCCATGCCGATGCGGTCATCGACCTGCACCTGCCGCCACGACCGGTCGGCCGACCGTTCCCGGCAAACCCGCTGGTGGTCTTGGTGCACGGTGGTTTCTGGCGTTCGGCGTACGACCGGGTGCACACCCGTCCCCTGGCGCAGGCCCTGGCCGCTGAGGGGTTCGTGGTCGCCACGCCGGAGTACCGTCGCGTCGGCGGCGAGGGTGAGCTGGCCGGCGGCTGGCCGACCACGTTCGAGGATCTGACGGCGGTCATGACCAGGCTCCCAGGCCTGCTGAACGAGTTCGGCGTCCCGGTCGGCCGGACCACCGTGATGGGCCACTCGGCGGGCGGTCATCTCGCGCTGTGGCTGGCCAACGAACCGTTCGCGATCGACCGCGTGGTCGGTCTCGCCCCGGTCGGCGACCTCCGCGCGGCTGCGACCGCGAACTCGGGCGGTGGCGCCGTACCCGCCCTGCTCGGCGGCAACCCCGAGGAGGTCCCGGAGAGGTACGACGCGACCGACCCAGCGACCCGGTTCGAGACGACGCCGCCCTGCCCGGTGACGATCATCCACGGCGTCGAGGACACCGAGGTGCCCGTCGAGAACTCCCGTGGCCTCGCCGCACGGCACCCGCAGGTGCAGCTGGTGGAGCTCGAGGGCATCGAGCACTACGGGCTGATCGACCCGCTCTCCCCTGCCTGGGCCGTCGTTCGCGCTTCGGCCGGGTGAGACGCTGGTTCCATGCAGCACAGCGCCAACCCACCTCGCAGCATCGCGATCGTCGGCGCCGGGCCGGCGGGTACGACGCTGGCGCTCGGCCTGCTCCAACGCGGGTACGACGTCACGCTGGTCTCGGACCGGACCGCCGAGGAGATCCGCACCGGACACGTCCTGTCGAGCCAGGTGACCTTCGAGTCGGCCCTCGAGGTGGAGACCGCGCTCGGCATCACCGACCTGCTTCCCGTTCCGCCGGAGATCCGACGGATGGACTACGACACCGTGCGGCTCGACGGCTCGACGGCGTCCTTCAGTACCAGCCTTCCGACCCCGGCGCGCTCGGTGGACCAGCGGGTCAAGCTGCCGGTTCTGCTCGAGGAGATCGAGCGGCTCGGCGGCAAGGTCGTCGTGCGCAGCGCCGTCGTGGACGACGTCGAGGACCTCGCCCGCGACCATGACCTGGTGGTCGTCTCGACCGGCCGTGGCGGGCTCACCTCCCTGTTCGAGCCGGATGTGGAGCGCTCGCCGTACTCCTCGCCCCAGCGAGTCGCCGCCCTGACGTACCTGGCTGGTGTGGACCCCGACCCCGAGGGCCCGGGGCTGCGCTACCACTCCGTCGAAGGGGTGGGCGAGTGCTTCACCTGCCCCGGCCTGAGCGTGGACGGTTCGTGCGACATCTACGTGGTCGAGGGCGTGCCGGGTGGGCCGCTGGACTGCTGGGACAGGGTCGAGAGCGGGGCCGACCACCTCGCCACCCTCCGACGGGTCCTGGCGGCGCACTTCCCGACCGAGGCCGAACGGGTCAGGTCCGCCGTACTCGTCGACGACGGGTCCGTGCTGCGCGGACGGTTCACCCCCGGGGTACGACGGCCCGTGGGGATGCTCCCGTCCGGGGCTCCCGTCCTCGGCATGGCCGACGTCGTCGTGCTCAACGACCCGCTGACCAGCCAGGGCTCCAACAACGCCATCAAGTCGGCGTCGTTCTACCTCGAGGCGATCACCGCTCACGACGGCGAGCTCGACGCCGACTGGATGGAGCGGACGTTCGACAACTTCTGGCGCGGCTGGGCGCAGTGGGCGACAGCCTGGACGAACGCTTGGCTGAAGCCGGCCGAGCCTCACCAGCGCCGGGTTGTCGACGCGGCAGCCGAGCACCCTGCCCTGGCCGCGCAGATCGCCTCCGGCTTCGACGACGCCCGGCTGTTCAGCCCGTGGTGGTTCGACGCCGAGGCCGCCGAGGCCTTCGTGGCCGAACAGATCGCGATCGAGTCATCCCGCTTCGACTCGCGAGACCTGCGCCGCGCGCTGGGGCAGTACGCCACCGGCGTCACCGTGGTCACCACCCGGGACGACGAGGGCCGCGCCTGGGGCATGACCGCGAACTCGTTCACGTCGGTCTCGATCAACCCGCCGTTGGTGCTGTGGGCCGCGGCCAAGAACTCCCCGTCGATGACGGCCTTCACCGAGACGACTCACTTCGTTGTGAACGTCCTGGCCGCCGACCAGCACCACCTCTCGCGACAGTTCGCCACCTCCGGTGCCGAGAAGTTCGAGGGCGTCGGGCTGCGCTCGGACGATGGGCCACCCGCGCTCGAGGGCACGGTGGCCGGGTTCGTGTGTCGGCGTACCCAGCAGGTCGATGCCGGTGACCACGTCGTCTTCTTCGGTGAGATCGAGTCCTACGACGCCGCCGGCGGTGAGCCGCTGGTCTTCCACTCGGGCTTCTACCGCCTTGCCACCAGGCACCCCGACCTCTGACCCTCCCCGCGCCCCGATCGCTTTCCCAGGGTGCCACGGGAAACCATCACTCCCCACGACATATTTGCCGTGGGGAGTCCCGGTTTGCCAACAGACCTTGGGAAAACGACCGCGCCCCAAGGAACGCTGATCGTCAGCTGATCAGGTCGGGCTCGGTCTTCTTGCGGACCTCGTCCTCGGTGACCTCTGGCGCGAGCTCGACGAGCTTCAGGCCTTCGGGGGTCACGTCGATGACCGCGAGGTCGGTGATGATCCGCTGCACCACGCGCTTGCCGGTGTAGGGCAGCGAGCACTCGTCGACGATCTTGTAGGAGCCGTCCTTGGCCACGTGCTCCATCAACACGATCACCCGCTTGGCGCCATGGACCAGGTCCATCGCGCCGCCCATGCCCTTGACCATCTTGCCGGGGATCATCCAGTTGGCGATGTCGCCGTCCTTGGACACCTGCATGGCGCCGAGGATCGCGGCATCGATCTTGCCGCCGCGGATCATCCCGAAGCTGGTGGCGGAGTCGAAGAACGACGCGCCGCGGCGGAGGGTGACGGTCTCCTTGCCGGCGTTGATCAGGTCCGGGTCCTCCTCGCCCTCCAGCGGGTAGGCCCCGACACCGAGGATGCCGTTCTCGCTCTGCAGGACCAGCTCGACGTCGTCGGCGACGTAGTTGGGCACCAGCGTCGGCAGCCCGATCCCGAGGTTCACGTAGGAACCGTCGTGCAGCTCCGAGGCCGCGCGAGCGGCCATCTCCTCGCGGGTCCACGCCATGTCAGGCCTCCGTTCCGCGCGGACGCACGGTCCGCTTCTCGATCCGCTTGTCCGCGGCCTGCTCGGGGGTCAGCTCGACCACCCGCTGCACGAAGACACCCGGGGTGTGCACGTCCTCGGGCGCGATCTCGCCCGGTTCGACGAGGTGCTCGACCTCGGCGATGGTGACCCGCCCGCACATCGCGGCCAACGGGTTGAAGTTGCGTGCGGACTCGCGGTAGACGAGGTTGCCGTGCCGGTCGCCCTTCCAGGCCCGCACGAGGCCGAAGTCGGCCACGATCGCGTTCTCGAGCACGAACTCCTTGGGGCCTTCGGCGGTCTCGAAGGTACGCACCTCCTTGGCGGGCGAGGCCACGATCACGTTGCCCTCGGTGTCGTACTTCCACGGCAGCCCGCCCTCGGCCACCTGGGTGCCGACTCCAGTGGCGGTGAAGAACGCCGGAATGCCCGAGCCGCCGGCCCGCATCCGCTCGGCGAGGGTGCCCTGCGGGGTCAGCTCGACCTCGAGCTCGCCGTGGAGGTACTGCCGGGCGAACTCCTTGTTCTCACCCACGTAGGAGGAGACCATCCGACGGATCCGGCGGGCGAACAGCAGCCGCCCCAGCCCCCAGTCGTCGACGCCGCAGTTGTTCGAGACGGCCTCGAGCTCGTCCGCGCCCTGCTCCAGCAGGGCCTCGATCAGTACAGATGGAATCCCACACAGCCCGAAACCGCCCACCGCGAGCGACGATCCGCTCTCGATGTCGGCGACGGCCTCCGCGGCACTCGCGACGACCTTGTCCACGAACGTCCTCCCTGGTGACAGCACCGCCACGTCCTGAGTCGAGGCGGTCGATGGATGCGATCCTAACCACGTCCGGCACCGGTGAAGATGCCCCGGCTCCACATATCCGCCGCGTGGAGATGACCGGTCGCCACATGAGCCGCCCCCACCCTGACCGACGGCTGGATCGGCGCGGCTAGGCTCCGACCGTGGCCACTACTTCGGGGAATCGGACCGACTGGGACGACGTGCGGGTGCACATCGTCTCCGGCAAGGGCGGCACCGGCAAGACCACGGTCGCTGCCGCGTTGGCGTTGGCCCTCGCGTCGCGAGGCAAGAGCGTGCTGCTCTGCGAGGTCGAGGGCCGGCAGGGCATCGCCCAGCTGTTCGACGTACCTCCGCTGCCGTACGACGAGCGCCGCGTCGCCGCCGGTCCCGACGAGGGCGGCGACGTCTACGCCTTGGCGATCGACCCGGAGTCGGCACTGCTGGAGTACCTCGCGATGTACTACCGGCTCGGTCGGGCAGGCAAGGCACTCGACCGCTTCGGCGTCGTGGACTTCGCCACCACGATCGCTCCGGGTGTGCGGGACGTGCTGCTGACCGGCAAGGTCTACGAGGCCGCCCACCGCAACAAGCGGAGCAAGGACGCCCGGCACTACGACGCCATCGTGCTGGACGCACCCCCGACCGGGCGGATCACCCAGTTCCTCAACGTGAACAGCGAGCTGGCCGGGCTGGCCAAGGTCGGACCGATCCGGAACCAGGCCGACGGCATCATGACGCTGCTCCGGTCCGAGCGCACGGCGGTCCACCTGGTCACCGTGCTCGAGGACATGCCCGTGCAGGAGACCGCGGACGCCATCGAGGAGCTGCGGGGAGTGCATCTGCCGGTCGGCGCGGTCGTCGTGAACCGGGCCAGGAACGAGGAGCTCGATCACGACGCGCGGACCCAGGCGCTCAGCGGTGACCTGGACCGACAGCTGGTGGAGGCGGACCTGGCCAAGGCCGGGATCGACCCGACGCCCGAGCTGGTGGACGGCCTGCTGGGCGAGGCTCGCGAGCACGCCGAGCGGCGGGCGCTCGAGGACGAGCAGCGCAAGCGCATCAACGAGCTCGACGTACCTACCTATGAGCTGCCGCGACTGGCTGGCGGCATCGACCTCGGCAGCCTCTACGAGCTGGCCGCCGAGCTGTGTGAGCAGGGGATGGCATGACCAAGGCAGCCCGGTCCACCGCCCGCGTCGGCCCACTGGCGGCCCGACCGCACGACAGCCCGGCCCTCGACGTGGACGCCCTGATCGACGACCCCGGCACACGCATCATCGTGTGCTGCGGCTCGGGCGGCGTCGGCAAGACGACCACATCCGCGGCGCTGGCGCTGCGAGCCGCCGAGCGTGGC
The DNA here is from genome assembly GCA_041606495.1 of Nocardioidaceae bacterium. Taxonomy (GTDB): domain Bacteria; phylum Actinomycetota; class Actinomycetes; order Propionibacteriales; family Nocardioidaceae; genus Nocardioides_C. Next base: position 12,741 of record JBFIWG010000026.1, on the reverse strand, counting down.
CGCAAGGTCGTCGTGCTCACCATCGACCCGGCCCGACGGCTGGCGCAGGCGATGGGGATCGAGGCACTGGACAACGTGCCGCGACCGGTGCCGGACGTCGACACCGACGGAGGCTCGCTGGACGCGATGATGCTCGACATGAAACGCACCTTCGACGAGGTGGTCGAGAGCCAGGCCAGCCCGGAGAAGGCGGCACAGATCCTGGCCAACCCGTTCTACCAGGCACTCTCGAGCTCGTTCGCGGGCACGCAGGAGTACATGGCCATGGAGAAGCTGGGCCAGCTGCACAAGGACGCGCTGCGCACCGGCCGCTGGGACCTGATCATCGTCGACACCCCGCCGTCCCGCTCCGCGTTGGACTTCCTCGACGCCCCGGAACGGCTCTCGAGCTTCCTGGACGGCCGGTTCATCCGCATCCTGCTGGCGCCGGCGAAGGGCCCGGCCCGGCTGATGACCGCGGGAATCTCGGTGGTGACCAACGCGCTGACGAAGATCCTCGGGGCTCAGGTGCTGCGAGACATGCAGACGTTCATCGCCGCCTTCGACACCCTCTTCGGCGGGTTCCGGCAGCGAGCGCAGAAGACCTTCGAGCTGCTGCAGGCGGACGGTACGGCGTTCCTGGTGATCGCCTCACCGGAGCCGGACGCGCTGCGCGAGGCGTCGTACTTCGTGGAGCGCCTACGCGAGGAACAGATGCCGCTGGCCGGACTGGTCGTCAACCGCGCCAGCCATGTGCCGCCGGGAAGTCTCACCGGCGACCAGGCCGTCGTAGCGGCGGAGAAGCTGGATCGCGCCGCCGAGCCGAACGGGTCGGTCACGGCAGGTCTGTTGAGGTTGCACGCGGACCGGGCGCGCACGGTTGCGCGCGAGTCCCACCTGCGACGCCGGTTCGCCGCGGCGCACCCTCAGGTGCACACCGCGGTGATCCCAGCGCTCGCCACCGATGTCCACGACCTCGACGGGCTGCGCCTGGTCGGTGACCTCTTAGGCGCTGACTGACACCGGCGTCGCACCGGCGACGTGCTCGGCCTGCGCGGTCTCGAGCAGCCGACGCCACGAGGTGACGTTCGGGCGCTTGCGGAGCAGTGCCCGGCGCTCGCGCTCGGTCATGCCACCCCAGACGCCCCACTCGATCTGGTTGTCGAGAGCCTCAGCGAGGCACTCGGTGCGCACGGGGCATCCCGCGCACAGCTGCTTGGCGCGGTTCTGCGCCGCCCCCCGGACGAAAAGCTCGTCAGGACGGGTCTCGTTGCAAAGTGCCTTTGTCGCCCAGTCGTCGTTCCACGTCGTCATGGTCGTACGTCCCTCCGAGAAAGATTCCATCCACGCCCCCCGCGGATGGTGAGCCAACGCCCCACAACCAAGGTAAAGAACTTGAAAGGCACGAAACAGACACAGGGGGAGCAACTTCTCGTAGTCCGATATAACTACCCATGGCGACCGTTCGGGTCGCAGAAGGCCATGTGACGGATGATCCAGGCCGGAAATGAGCCTACGGGGCGGGCGTGTAGTCGCGCCCTAGTCCCGGGGTAGTCATTGCGGACCATTCCATCGGCCGAACGGCGCGACGCGCGGACGTTCGATAAGCGTGAAAAACGGCGCGGCATGCGCTAGCCAGCGGTTTTCACTCGTTCACGTACCCTATGGGCCATGGCTTCACGCAGAGACGACCGACTCGGGTTCACCAGCATCCTCTCCCACCTGGGTGTGATGGTGGCGGTGTCCGCGGTCATGGGTGTCCTCGTCGCCGGGCTCGCCATCCCTTTTGCCGGGGTGGCGGGGCTGAGCGCCCGCACCGTCGCCGAGGGGATGGACAACCTGCCGTCGGACCTGACCGCAGAACCGTTGGCCCAACGCACCCGCCTGCTTGCCAAGGACGGGAGCCTGCTCGCCACCTTCTATGACGAGAACCGGGTCAACGTCGACCTCGACGAGGTTGCTCCGATCATGAAGAAGGCGATCATCGCCATCGAGGACTATCGCTTCTACAACCACGGAGCCCTCGACCTGCGCGGCACGCTGCGGGCCTTCGTGACGAACCAGGCCTCCGACGGGGTCGTCCAGGGCGGTTCGTCGATCACCCAGCAGATGGTGAAGATGACCCTGATCAACCAGGCAGACACCGAGGAGGAGGTGGCCGCGGCCACCGCCGACACTTACGAGCGGAAGCTCAACGAGCTGCGCTACGCCATCGCCTTCGAGGAGAAGTACGACAAGGACTGGATCCTCGAGCGGTACCTCAACATCGCCTACTTCGGCGACGGCGCCTACGGCATCGAAGCGGCGGCACGCCACTACTTCTCCCGTCCGGCCTCGAAGCTCAACCTCAAGCAGTCCGCGATGCTCGCCGGCCTGGTGAAGAACCCCACCGGCTACGACCCCACCAACGACGCCGAGCAGGCACTGGCTCGTCGCAACATCGTGCTGAACCGGATGGCGGAGCTGAACGTGATCTCCCGCTCGGAGGCCAAGAAGGCAGCCGATCGGGGGCTCGGACTCAAGGTCACCCCCGCCCGGAACGGCTGTGTCTCCTCGGCCGCACCGTTCTTCTGCGACTACGTGCGGCGCTACCTGCTCGAGGACGAGGCGCTCGGCGAGACCAAGGAGGACCGTCAGCAGCTCCTGACCTCCGGCGGCCTCACCATCAAGACCACGTTGGACCCGCGGATGCAGAAGGCAGCGGACGCAGCGGTCAAGCAGAGCGTGAACCCCACCGACCAGGCGATCGGTGCGCTGGCGATGATCCGGCCCCGCAACGGCGATGTCCGCGCGGTCGCCCAGTCCCGTCCGATGGGTCCGAAGAAGAAGAAGGGTGAGACCTTCCTCAACTACGTGGTGGACAGCAAGTACGGCGACTCCAACGGCTTCCAGCCCGGGTCGACGTTCAAGACGTTCGTGCTCGCCACCGCGATCAAGCAGGGTGTCTCGCTCTCGACGCAGATCCAGTCGCCGCAGCAGGTGAAGATCCCGATCAGCCGCTACCGGGGCTGCGACGGGAACCTGCAGAGCACCGAGGTCTGGGAGCCGCAGAACTCCACGGGCGCCGGCACCTACGACCTCTACACCGGCACGCAGCAGTCGGTGAACACCTTCTTCGCCCAGCTGGAGCTGCGCACCGGACTGTGCGCGCCGTACAAGCTGGCCCAGGACATGGGCATCAGTCTCGACGACCCGGCAACGCAGATGGTGCCGTCGTTCACTCTCGGAGTCGCCGACGTGAGCCCGCTCGAGATGGCCGGCGCCTACGCGACCTTCGCCGGACGCGGCCTGTACTGCGACTCCCGCCCGGTGACCCGGATCATCAACAACAAGGGCAAGCTCCTCCAGAAGTACCCCAAGGAGTGCAAGCAGGTCCTCCCCACCGACGTGGCCGACGCCGTCAACGACATTCTTCGCGGTGTCCAGGAGCCGGGCGGCTTCGGGTACGGCGCGGGCCTGGCGCTCGAGCAGCCCTCGGCCGGCAAGACCGGAACCACCTCGGACAACAAGGCCGTGTGGTTCGTGGGCTACACGCCGAACCTGGCGACGGCGTCCATGATCGCCGGCGCGAACCGCAAGGGGCAGCCGCAGCGGCTCGACGGCCAGTACGTCGGCGGCCGCTACATCAGCTTCGCCAGCGCAGCCGGTAGCACGCTCGCCGGTCCGCAGTGGGCAGCGGCCATGAAGGCGGTCCAGCAGTGGCTGCCCGATACGAACTTCAGGTCGCCCGACCCGCGCACCATCAAGGGCAAGATGGTCACCGTCCCGACGGTCTACGGATACAAGCCCGACGAGGCGGCCAAGGTCCTTCGCGAGGCCGGTCTGATCCCGCAGATCGGCCCCCAGGTCGACTCGGCCAACGCCTACGGCACCGTTGCCTACCTCGACCCCGGCTCCGGCACCGAGATCGGCTCCGGCAGCACCGTCACCATCTACATCTCCGACGGGACGCCCTACGTGCCGCCGCAGCCCGCACCGCAGCCCGCACCGCAGCCGAACCCCGGTGGCGGCGACAACGGTGGCGGCGGCAACGGTGGTGGCGGCAACGGTGGTGGCGGCAACGGCAACGGCGGCGGTGGTGGCGGCGGCGGCGGCGGCGGTGGCGGTGGCCGCAACGGCGGCGACTGACCGTTCCGCCCCCTCGCCGCGGGCCAGCCGGCGCCCCTAGCCGAGCTGGCGGCGAACCTCCGCAGCGACCGCGCCCCCGTCGGCCCGGCCCTTGACCTGGGGCTGGATCGCGCCCATCACCTTGCCCATGGCGCGCATGCCCTCGTCGGCTGCGCCGAGCTGGGCGATGGCTGAGGTGACGAGATCGGCGATCTCCTCGTCGGTGAGCTGGGCTGGGAGGTAGTCCGCGATCACCTCGGCCTCGGCCCGCTCCTTGCTCGCCATCTCCGCGCGACCCGCGTCGTCGAAGGCCTGGGCCGCCTCGCGTCGCTTCTTCGCCTCGCTGCTCAGCACCGTCAGTACGTCCTCGTCGGTCAGCTCGCGGGACTGCTTGCCGGCGACCTCGGCGTTGGTGATCGCGGTAAGCACCATCCTCAGGGTGGAGGAGCGCACCTCGTCCCGGCTCTTGATGGCTGCGGTCAGATCGGTGCGAAGGCGGTCCTTGAGCTCACTCATGCGGCCATTGTGGCAGCCTTGTCGGATGCACCCGGCCACGAGCACCTCCCGTCAGACCCTCAGCAGGACGTTGGGGGTGGGCGCCCTCGTCGGTGCGGCCGGACTCGCCTACGCAGCCGGCATCGAGGTCCGTTCCTTCGTGCTGCGTCGGGCGGAGCTTCCGATCCTGCCGCCGGGCAGCGAGCCGCTCCGCGTGCTCCACCTGACCGACCTGCACATGACACCGGGGCAGCGAAAGAAGCAGGAGTGGGTCCGGGCGCTCGCCGATCTCCAGCCCGACCTGGTCGTGAACACCGGCGACAACCTGGCCCACATGGAGTCGGTGCCCGTCATCCTCGACGTCTTCGATGAGCTGCTCGACGTCCCCGGGGTGTTCGTGTTCGGCTCCAACGACTACTACGCACCCTCTACGCGCAACCCGGTGCGCTACCTGCTGCCCGACGACGGCAAGCGCAACACGCACACGCCTGTCCTCCCCTGGCGCGACCTTCGGGACGCCTTCGAGAAGAGAGGCTGGGGGAACCTGAACAACCAGCGGGGGTCGCTGACCGTGCGGGGGCTGGAGTTCTCCTTCGTCGGGGTGGACGACCCACACCTGGAGTACGACGACCTGGCCTCCGTGGCCGGACCGGCGAACCCGGCCGCGGACGTGCGGCTGGGCGTAACCCACGCGCCGTACCTCAGGGTCCTCGACGCCTTCGCCCGGGACGGGTACGACGCGATCTTCGCGGGCCATACGCACGGCGGGCAGCTGTGTCTTCCGATCAAGGGCGCGATCGTCACCAACTGCGACCTGGACGCTGGCCGCGCCAAGGGCCTGCACCGCCATCCCAGGGACTCCTCGCCGGGGCAGTCGGGCAGCTCGTGGCTGCACGTGTCGGCCGGTCTGGGTACCTCGCCGTACGCTCCGGTCCGCTTCTGCTGCCGTCCGGAAGCAACGCTGCTGACGCTCGTTTCGGCAGGATAGGTACCGGATTCGTCGCACGGCCCGGGCTCGGGTAGACTCGCGTCGCTCTCGGGCTGTGGCGCAGTTTGGTAGCGCGCGTCGTTCGGGACGACGAGGCCGCAGGTTCAAATCCTGTCAGCCCGACCGAGAGACGAAGCCTCGGGACATGGTGACCATGTCCCGAGGCTCCGTGCTTTCTGCTGCAGGCGCTCTGCTTTCGGTCAGAGGTCCATCGGGCGCAGCACCTGGGAGACGCCGTGCGCGATCTGCTTGTTGCCCTTGTTGATGTCAACGATGATCACGCGAGCGTTCTTGTCGTTGCGGTCCGCGTCCCTCAGGACCACGTTTCCGTGCCGCACCTTGACCGTGATCTTCTTGCCGAGCGCCGTCTCGAGCTTGGCGCCATCGGACGCGACGGCCTTCTTGGCGTTGATCTTCACCCCGGGCACGACGTGGTAGAGCAGCACGGCCTCGACCGTGTCGATACCGAGTCCGGCGACGGTCTTGAAGACCCTCTTCTCGCTCTTGAATCTCGTCCCCGTCAGGTCCTCGACGAGGCGGCGGAAGGCGCCGTCCGTGGGCGCGAAGGCGGTCAGCTTCGCATTGCCGTTGGCAAGCACTGCGACATCGCTTCCAGGTTTGTTGTCCAGAACCGCGAGCACGGCCGCCTCGAGGATGTCGAAGTCGCGGGCGGTCTTGTCGAAGCCCTTGTCGGCAGCGAGCACCTCGGCCAGGCTCGTAGTTCCTGGGGCGGCCTGCGCGGCGTTGGCCGATATTGCGGCGCCGACAAGCGCGGTCGAGCCAACGGCAAGCGCGGAGATCATGGTGGTGAAACGACGGATCCTCATGGGTCTTCCCTCCCTGGAAGAAGTCTGTGACGGTCGCCACGCAGGGGGTTCGGCCCAACCTCTCGGCGAGACTGCTCGTTCTCGCAATGTGGTCAGGGTGGTCCAGACAGTTGAGAGTTCAATTACCACCCCGAACGACAGGATAGTGCGACATTTCTGGCACACTTTCCGGCCATGGGCCAACAGTCGGATGACGACCGCCGGGACGAGCCGTCGCTCGAGCTCCCCTCGTTGAAGGTTCCCCGCTTCGGTCAGCGGAGCAAGCGAAGGACAGAGAGCAACGGCAAGCCCGAGGCAGCCGGCGCGGACACCACGCAGCTCGAGCCGCTGAACCGCGCCAGGCTCAGCCTGCCGGCACTACCCGGTCCGGCAGCGGCGGCGGCCACCGGCGGAGTCGTCGGGGCAGTCGGCACGGTCCTGACCTACTTGACCATGGCCGGCTGCGAGGCGGTTCGCGGCACCAGCTCGTGCGGCGGCCCGGGACTCCTGCTGCTCGTCGCGATCCTGGCGCTGATGGTCCTGCTCGGCGCCGCGATCCTGAAGGGGTTCGAGGTCGCCGAACCGGGCAGCACCAGCTTCCTCGCCGTGGGCGTCATCGCGGTGATCGTGCTGGTGGTGCTGCTCGACTCGGTCTTCTCCGGCTGGATGTTCCTGGTGGTGCCCATGGTGGCCGCGGCGTCGTACGCCCTGGCGCACCTGGTGACGACGCGGTTCGCCGAGGACTCCTAGGAGCTGAGCTCCTTGGCCAGCAGCTCCGCGATCTGAGCGGTGTTCAACGCAGCACCCTTGCGCAGGTTGTCCCCGCACACGAACAGCTCGAGCGTGTTCGGGAAGTCGAGCGCCTGACGGATCCGGCCGACAAAGGTCGGGTCAGCGCCTACGACGTCGCTCGGCGTCGGGAAGTCACCCTTCTCCGGGTCATCGATCACGACCACCGAGGGCGCCTGTACGAGGGCTCGGCGGGCCTCGTTGACGTTGACCTCTCGCTCGAAGGTCGCGTGCACCGCGAGCGAGTGCGTGGTCACCACGGGCACCCGCACGCACGTCGCCGACACCTTGAGGTCGGGGATGCCGAGGATCTTGCGCGACTCGTTGCGGACCTTCAGCTCCTCGCTGGTCCAGCCGCCGTCCTTGGCCGAGCCGGCCCACGGCACCACGTTGAGCGCCAGCGGGGCGGGGAACGGTGACTCGGTCCCGCCGAGCTTGTCCTCGATGGCCCGGCGCACGTCGCCCGCGCCGGTTCCGAGGGTGCGGTCGCCGGCGACGACCTCCAGCTCGTCGTACAGCCGGTCGACGCCGGGCTGCCCGGCCCCGGAGGCCGCCTGGTAGGAGGCCACCACGAGCTCGCGCAGGCCCCACTGCGCGTGCAGGGCTCCGAGGGCGTCCATCATCGTCAACGTGGTGCAGTTCGGGTTGGAGATGATCCCGCGCGGCCGGTTCCGGACCGCCTGCGGGTTGACCTCGGGCACGACCAGCGGCACGTCCGGGTCCATCCGGAAAGCACCGGAGTTGTCGACCGCGATCGCGCCCTTCGCGGCGGCGATCGGGGCCCACTCGGCGGACACCTCGTCCGGTACGTCGAACATGGCGACGTCCACACCTTCGAAGGCCTTCTCGGACAGCGCGATGACGGTGAGCTCCTCGCCGCGGACCCGCAGCTTCTTGCCGGCCGAGCGCGGCGACGCGATCAAGCGGATCTCGCCCCAGACGTTCTCGCGCTGGGACAGGATCCCCAGCATCACCGTGCCGACCGCGCCGGTGGCACCGACGACGGCGAGGGTGGGCTTCTTGTGGGTCATCGTCCGGTTCCTCCGTAGACCACGGCCTCGACCTCGTCGGAGTCGAGCTCGAACGCCGTGTGCGTAGCTGTCACTGCGTCGTCGACCTGAGCCTCGTCGACGATGACGGAGATGCGGATCTCCGAGGTCGAGATCATCTCGATGTTGACCCCCGCACTGGCGAGGGCCGCGAAGAACTTGGCGGTCACGCCCGGGTGTGACCGCATGCCGGCGCCGATCAGCGAGACCTTGCCGATCTGGTCGTCGTACAACAGGGAGTCGTAGCCGACCTCGTCCTTGATCCGGGCGAGCGCCGCCATTGCGACCTGGCCGTCGTCACGGGGCAGGGTGAAGGAGATGTCGGTCAGGTTCGTCGAAGCCTGCGAGACGTTCTGCACGATCATGTCGAGGTTCACCTGGGCGTCGGAGAGGGCCTCGAAGATCCGGGCGGCCTCGCCGACCTTGTCGGGGACGCCGACCACCGTGATCTTGGCCTCGCTGCGGTCGTGCGCAACGCCGGCGATGATGGCCTGTTCCATGTCCTGTCCTTCTCCGTGGTCTTCGGCGATCATCGTGCCGGCCTTCTGGCTGAACGAGGACCGCACGTGGATCGGCATCTGGTAGCGGCGGGCGTACTCCACGCACCGCAGGTGAAGAATCTTCGCGCCGCAGGCCGCCATCTCGAGCATCTCCTCGTAGGAGATGTAGTCCCGCTTGCGGGCCGAGGGCACGATCCGCGGGTCGGCGGTGAAGACCCCGTCGACGTCGCTGTAGATCTCGCAGACCTCGGCGTCCAGGGCCGCGGCGAGGGCCACTGCGGTGGTGTCCGAACCGCCGCGGCCGAGCGTGGTGATGTCCTTGGTGTCCTGGCTGACGCCCTGAAAGCCGGCGACGATGGCGACCGCTCCGGTGGAGAGCGCCTGCTCGATGCGGCTCGGCGTGACGTCGATGATCTTGGCCTTGCCGTGGGCGCCGTCGGTGATGACGCCGGCCTGGCTGCCCGTGAACGAACGGGCCTCCTGACCGAGGTTTCCGATCGCCATCGCGAGCAGCGCCATCGAGATGCGCTCCCCAGCGGTGAGCAGCATGTCGAGCTCACGCGGGGACGGGAGCGGCGAGACCTGCTGGGCGAGGTCGATCAGCTCGTCGGTGCTGTCACCCATGGCCGACACGACCACGACGACGTCCTTGCCGGCCCGCTTCGCGTCCACGATCCGCTGGGCTACGCGCTTGATTCCTTCGGCGTCGGCAACGGAGGAACCGCCGTACTTCTGCACGACAATGCCCACGGTTCTCCTCGAGATCTGGTCGGTCACGACGCGGCGATTCTACCGGCGGAAGCGTCCGGCGAAGACGTGCTGACGCATGACAAGACGGGCGACTGCCACCTGTACACCGGAAGATTTGCGGTGACCAGGGGTCGCCGGTCGGCGATGGCTAAGAATTTGCGGACTCGAGGAACTCGTCGGCTGCGGCCACCTGGTCCTGCTCGCTCTCGAACTCCGCATCGAGCCGGTCGTGAGCCACCACGGACTGCAGCGCCCGCAGCGCCGAGCTGGCTTCGTTGCCCCACGACGAGACGTAGGAGAACTGCCACCACCACAGAGCCTCGTCGACCCGGCCCGCGCGGTGGTGCCGCAGGCCGTGCGCGAGTGCACTGGCGATGCTGGTCAGGTCGTCCGACAGCAGCGAGGAGACCATCTCCGGCGGGTCGACGTACGGGTCGAACACCTCGGTGTAGGCGTCGACGCCCTCCAGGAGCACCGCCAGCCGGAGCCGCATCGCGTCGAGGTCCGGATCGGGACCGGCGTCGGGCTCGTAGAGCTCTGCCGGCTCGAAGTCGGTCTGCACGCCCAGGCGAGCACCGGCGAAGAGCACCTGGCTCACTTCGAGCAGGAGCAGCGACACGGCGTGACCACCGGTGGCCTCGCCCCGGGCGATCGCCTGCAGCGCCAGCAGGAACGTCTCGACCTGGTCGGCGATCTGCTGCGCGAGGTCCTCGAGGTCGGAGTGCACGACCGGCTCGTCGCCGTCCCCGCGCTCCGGAGTCTTGTCACTCATCGACAGCTCTTCTCCCTTCGAAGGCCCGTCCCAGGGTGACCTCGTCGGCGTACTCGAGGTCCCCACCTACAGGCAGTCCACTAGCAAGTCTCGTCACGCGCAACCCCATCGGGCGCAGCAGGCGGGTGAGGTAGGTCGCCGTGGCCTCCCCCTCGAGGTTGGGATCGGTGGCCAGGATGACTTCGGTGACCACCCCGTCCGCAAGCCTCGTCATCAGCTCGCGGATCCTCAGATCGTCCGGGCCGATGCCCTCGATCGGTGAGATCGCACCCCCGAGGACGTGGTAGCGGCCCCGGAACTCACGGGTGCGCTCGATCGCGACGACGTCCTTGGACTCCTCCACGACGCAGATGACGGCGGGATCGCGCCGCTGGTCGCGGCAGATCCGGCACAGCTCGTCCTCGGCGACGTTGCCGCACACCGCGCAGAACCGGACCTTCTCCTTCACCTCCAGCAGCACCTGAGCCAGGCGGCGCACGTCCACCGGGTCGGTCTGCAGGATGTAGAAGGCGATCCTCTGGGCGCTCTTGGGCCCGACGCCAGGGAGCCGACCGAGCTCGTCGATCAGGTCCTGGACGATGCCTTCGTACATCAGAAGCCGAGCTGGGCGCCCGGACCGGCGCCCTCACCACCGCCCAGACCACCGGCCAGCGGTCCGAGCTTCTCGGACGCCAGCGCGTCCGCCTGCGCCTTGGCGTCCCGGTAGGCAGCCACGATCAGGTCCTCGAGGTCCTCGGTCTCGGCGGGGTCGAACGAGCCCTTCTTGATCGAGACGCCGACCATCTCCCCGGTGCCGGTCACAGTGACCGAGACCAGGCCGTCACCGACCGTGCCGGTGACCTCGGCGGCAGCCAGCTCGGCCTGCGTGGCCATCATCTGCTGCTGCATCTGCTGCGCCTGCTCGAGCAGAGCGTTCATGTCGAAGCCGCCATCGCCGAACGGGTTTCCCTCAGTCATGCGTCTTCCTTCGATAGTCAGTGGTCAGGGCCCGATGTCGCCGGGTCAGTCGTGCTTGATCTCTTCAATGATGCGTGCCCCGAGCTCGCGCTCGAGCAGCTGGGCGCCGCCGAGACCGTGGTCGTCGGCATCGGGGTCGTCCGGGTGCGCGTCGTGGTCGGAGACGCTGGGCTCCTTCGGCCCGACGCTCCCAGCGGCCCGGGTGGGCTGGATGGCCCCTCGGGCGTTCGCGATCGCGGTCGGGTCGACCGGTGGGTTGGGCTCCCGGGCGGGTGGTTCGGGCGTCGACGGGGCGGGCGGCGGTGTCGGCTCCTGCTCCCGAGTCGAGGAACGCACCACCCGCGGCTCGCTGTCCGGGTCGGCCCCGGGCTGGGCGGAAGGGTCGACGATGGACTCGATCCGCCAGTCGTGACCGATCACGTCGATCGCGGCCTGGCGGAGGATCTCCTCGCTGCCGCCGCTGACGAACGAGTTGCGGGCACCGGCGTTGATCAGCGCGACCGTGAGCACCTTGTCGTCGACAGCCGCGACCTGGGCGTTCTGGCTGAGCAGGATCCACGTGTAGCGACGCTTGAGCTTCACCGACTCGAGCAGGTCGGGCCAGAGCCGTCGTACGTCCACGAGGCCCAGGCCTCCGGAGGGCGCGGCTTCCTCAGGCTCCTTCGCGGCCGGCTGCTCGGGTTGAGTCTCGGCGGCCGCCGGTTCAGGAGTGGGAGCCGGTTCCGGAGTGGGCGCCGCGACCGGCTCGGCATCGCGGGGCTCATCCGCCACCGGCGGCGCCTGGGCAGGAGCGGGAGTCGGGGCTGGCCTGCCGACTTGCTGGGCCGTCGACGGCGGGCCGCCCTCGATCGACATCCGCTTCTCGAGCCGGTCGAGCCGCGCCATCAGGCCGTCGCTGCTGTCGTCGGCTCCCGGCAGGAGAACCCGGGCGCAGATCAGCTCCAGCAGCAGACGAGGAGCGGTGGCGCCGCGCATCTCGGTGAGCCCGGCGGCGACCAGGTCGGCGGCGCGGGTCAGGTCGTGCCGACCGAAGCGGGCGGCCTGCGCGACCAGCCGCTCCCCCTGGTCCTCGGGTACGTCGATGAGGCCGCTCGCCGAGGCGTCGGGGACCGCGGAGATGATCACCAGGTCACGGAGGCGCCGCAGGAGGTCCTCGGTGAACCGTCGCGGGTCCTGGCCGGTCTCGATCACCTTGTCGACCACGCCGAAGACGGTGCCGCCGTCGTGAGCGGCGAAGGCGTCGACCACCTCGTCCAGGAGGGTGTCCGGCGTGAAGCCGAGGAGACCGGTGGCGAGCTCGTAGGTCACCCCGTCCTCGCCGGCGCCGCCGAGCAGCTGGTCGAGCACGGACAGGGTGTCCCGGGCCGAACCAGCACCGGCTCGCACCACGAGCGGCAGAGCAGCCGGCTCGATGCGGACCCCTTCCCGCTCGCACAGCTCGGCGAGGTAGGCCGAGAGCACTCGCGGCGGGATCAGCCGGAACGGGTAGTGGTGGGTCCGCGACCGGATCGTCCCGATGACCTTCTCGGGCTCGGTGGTCGCGAAGATG
>JBFIWG010000025.1:0-18228 GCA_041606495.1 Nocardioidaceae bacterium | reverse complement strand
GGCAGGTCGGAGATCCGGCCGAAGCGGGCTCTGGACACCGCGCCGTCTCCGTGCCGCAGGAAGAACTTCCGGTTCTTCTGCCGACGGACCCCTACGTCGGTGAGGCCGTCTCCGTCCCAGTCACCGACGACCGGGGCGTCACTGCCGCGCCCGAACGGGACGGTGATGATGGTCTCGGGTCCGGCCAGCTCGAACGTGCCCGATCCAGCAGTGCGCCGGAAGACGGCGACGGCGTTCGCGCTGCCGTGGTCCCAGCTGCCGGCTAGCGGTACGTCGGGGCAGTTCTCGGACGCGGCCGTCGTACCGGCCTTGAAGGCGACCTGGTGGAAGTACGGATCCACCACCGTGTTGCCGGAGCGCTGCTCGAAGTGCAGGTGCGCCCCGCTGACGCCGCCGGTGTCGCCGACCACGCCGAGCACGGCTCCCTGGTCCAACGGTTGTCCGACCGTGACCCACTGCGCCTTCAGGTGCGCGTAGAGACTGGACTGCCCCTCGCCGTGGTCGACCACCACCCACTTGCCGTAGCTCCGCGATCCGCTGTCGGCGACTCTGGTCACCACGCCTGGCGCGGACGAGACCACCAGGTCGCCGTAGTCGCCGGGCCGGTTGAAGTCGATCGACTTGGGGCTGGGGCTGTGACCGGGTCGGCTTCCGCCGGTCCACTCCTGCCCGCAGGGGAAGGGCATCTCGTAGTCAGGGGCCTCGGAGGCGACCGCCGGCGTCGCCCCCAGGACGATGGCAGTGAGCAGGCCGGGAAACCCCACGGCGATCCCCAGGCGCAGGCGCATCCCATCGGTCCTCTCAGCAGAGCGGCGTAGACTCCCGGCGCACAGGTCACACGGACCTCACAGCACACCTGAGTCACAGAAACGCTCAACCGTAACGGGTTCCCGGCGTGTCTGTCCGATGGATCTCGATGTTTTTGTGCTAAACGCCCGTTACTTCCGGGGGCGGTGCCGGATCAAGCCCTCCTGGGCGACGGTGGCGACCAGGGCACCGGACTCGGTGAAGACCCGCCCGATGCCCAGGCCACGGCCGCCGGAAGCAGACGGCGACGTCTGGTCGTAGAGCAGCCACTCGTCAGCACGGAACGGTCGGTGGAACCACACCGTGTGGTCCAACGACGCCGACTGCATCTCCGGGTGGGAGACGTGGATGCCGTGCGGGACCAGCGTGGTCCCGAGCAGGGTCAGGTCGCTGGCGTAGGTGAACGCCGCCTGGTGGAGCAACGGGTCGTCGTTCAGCTTGCCGCTGACCTTCATCCACAGCCGGGACTGCGACGGACGCTCGTCGGCGGCTATGGCACCGCCGGGTCGGGAGTCGCCGACGTAGCGCAGGTCCAGCGCCGCCCACTCCCTGATCCACTCCTCGGCGGTCTCCGGGGTGCTGGCCCGGAACAGGTCGGCCAGGTTCACCGAGTCCTCCGGCGCGGACACCTTCGGCATCGTGTCCTGGTGGTCGAAGCCCTCCTCGGGCACCTGGAAGCTCGCGGTCATGAAGTAGATCCCGCGACCGTGCTGGCGGGCGACGATCCGGCGCGTGGAGAAGGATCGGCCGTCACGGATCCGCTCGACGTCGTACACGATCGGGACCGTGGTGTCCCCCGGCAGCAGGAAGTAGCTGTGCAGGGAGTGCAGCACCAACGACTCGTCCACGGTGCGCGCCCCGGCCACCAGCGCCTGCGCGGCGACCTGGCCGCCGAACACCCGCTGCAGCATGGTGTCTGGCTGGGTCCCGCGGAACAGGTTGATGTCGATCGGCTCGAGGTCGAGCAGCGAGACGAGCTCGTCGGCAGAACTGGGCACGGGTAAACCCCTAGTCTTCGGGTCGGTCGGGTCGGTCGAGGCCGGCCAGGAAGCGCTCGAACTCGGCTCCCAGCTCCTCACCGGTTGGCAGGTTCTTCTCCTCGGCGAGCGGGAGCGCGTCCCCCTCGTCGGGCCGGTGGAAGCTGTCGTACTGCTGCTCCAGGCCGTGCACGACGTCGCGCACCTCGTCGGAGTCCTCGATCTGGGCGGTGATCTCGACGAGCTTGTCCTCTCCGGCCCGGTGCAGCGCATCGAGCTCCCACTCCAGGTCCGCGACCTCACCCACGGACTCCAGCAGGCTCGCTGCCGCGGCGGGGTAGTCGAACTGCGCCACGTAGTGCGGGATGTGCGCGACGAAGCCGAGGGCGTCGTGCCCCCACTCCCCGAGCCTGAGCTCGAGCAGGGACTGCGCGCTCGACGGGATGCGGATCTGCCCCTTCCACACGTTCTCCTGCGTCAGCAGGTCCGGCGAGGTGGCGTGGTTGGTGAGCATGACCGGGCGGGTGTGCGGCACCGCCATGGGCACCGCCCCCATGGCGATCGTCAGCTGCACGTCGAAGTGCTCGACGACCGTGCGTACCGCGGCGGCGAAACCCTCCCAGCGCATGTCTGGCTCCGGCCCGTGCAGCAGGAGGTACGGCGTCCCGTGCGAGTCGTGCTTGAGGCGTACGACGAGCCGCGGCGCGTCGTACCCCTCGTAGTGGTTCTCCACGAAGGTCATCGGGGGGCGACGGGCGCGGTAGTCGTAGAAGTCGTCGATGTCGAAGCTCGCGACGACCCGCCCCGGCGAGTCGGTCAGCAGGTGCTTCGCGGCCAGGCTGGCGGCGTTCCCGGCATCCAGGAACCCGTCGAGGGCGTGGATCAGCACGGGCCCCTCACTCCGGCCGTCGAGCTCGGGCACCTCGTCCACGATGTGTACGAAGCGAGAGGGTTCAGCCATCACAGAGCCTTTCCGCATGGGTGGTGTCGCACTTGCCAGCCTATTCGGGTGCAACCTCGCTACCGTGCCCGCTATGCCCGCAACGGACGAGTATCCGGTCACACTCGCCCACCGTGACCTGGTCGAGGAGCTCCGGCTGCGGCTGATAGAGGCCGGGGACCCGGCCAAAGCGCCGCAGATGCGGGCCTACATGAAGTCCGAGATGCCCTTCCGCGGGGTGACGGCCGTGCCGTTGCGCACGATCTGTCGCGACGTGTTCAACAGGCATCGCATCGATGACCGCGATGTGTGGCGCTCGACGGTGCTGACGCTCTGGGACGAGGCGGGCTTCCGCGAGGAGAGGTACGCCGCCGTTGCCCTGACGGGTCACCGCTTCTACCGGTCGTTCCAGGAGGTCCCCGCCCTCGACCTGTACCGCCACCTGGTCGAGACCGGGGCCTGGTGGGACCTGGTGGACCAGGTCGCGAGCAACCGGGTCGGCCCCATCCTGCGCGCACATCCCACGGCGGTGGCACCGACCATGCGGTCCTGGGCCGAGGACGACGACCTCTGGGTCCGTCGTACCGCCATCCTGTGCCAGCTGGGCAGCAAGCGGCAGACCGACACCGACCTGCTGCGGTTCGTGCTGGAGCGGAACCTCGAGGGCAGTCGGCACGGGAGCGACTTCTTCATCCGGAAGGCGGTCGGCTGGGCGCTGCGGGAGTACGCCAAGACCGACGAGGCGTGGGTGGTCCACTTCGTCTCCGAGCACCACGACGCGCTCTCCGGGCTATCCCGCCGAGAGGCGCTGAAGAACCTGGCCGGCCGCGCAGAGTGACCCTCTGGGGACGCCTCAGTCCTCTCGGAGCGCGAACCAGATGGCGGTCGCTGCCTTCGACTCCTCGTTCGACCAGTGATGAGGCTGATCACCCACGAAGTGCAACGAGTCGCCCTCGCCGAGTTCGTACCTGACCCCCGCCACGTCGAAGACGAGGCGGCCGTGGGTCACGTAGATGAGCTCCTCCCCCGGATGAGTCAGGGGCTTGTCCCCGCTGCCTGCCCCCGGGTCCACCGTTGCCACCGCAGCCGCACCGGCGAACTGCGCGTAGGGACCGGAGATGCCGGCGAGGTGCAGACCTCGATGCGGAGTGAACACGGCCGGCCGCTGTTCCGCCCGGATCAGCGTGGCCGGCTCGTAAGCCCCGTCCTCAGGGTCGATGAAGTAGCCGACCGGTCGCTCGAGAGCCGCGGCGATCTTCAGCAGCGTCGTGATCGTCGGAACCATGTCGTTCCGCTCAATCTTGTGGATCGCGGCAGCCGAGACCTCGGCGCGTGCGGCGAGCTGTTGCAGCGAGAGCCGCTGCTGCCGCCGGAGCCGCTGCAGTCGAGGGCCGATCGAGCTGACTACTCCCTCGACATGGCTACCCACGCGCGTGGCATGGGCCGCTCGCGCCCCTGCTGCGCTCGTGCCTTCACCCATCGTTACCTCTCAAGCCGCCACTGGGCAGTTCGGTAAAAAGCCGCGTTCCCGACCCATCCTCACCAAGAGTACGCCGCACGCATCGACTCAGCTCAGCCAGATTCCCGCTTCAGGGCTGTCGCGTACATGACGCGGTGTTGCTGCGCCGCCCGGTCCCACCGGAACCGGTTCGGCACCTGACGGCCGCTCATGACCAGCCGGGTCCGCAGCTCGTCGTCACCGGCTAGCTCGCGCATCCCGTCGGCCAGGGACCCCGCGTCTTGAGCCCGGGTCATCAGGGCCGTCTCGCGGTCGGTGAGGTACTCCAGGAGCACCGGGATGTCGCTGGTCACCACGGGCAGCTCTGCCGCCATCGCCTCGAGGACGACCAGGCCCCATCCTTCCTTCAGCGAGGGGAACACCAGAGCGTCAGCGCTGCGGTACCACTCGTGCAGCCCGCGGTCGCTCACCGTGCCGACCAGGAACACGTCCTCGCCGAGCGCGAGGCCGAGCCCCGGAAGCATCGCCAGGGCCTCCTCCCGGTACCGGGTGTAGTCCTGGAAGGAGTGCCCGCCCACGACGACGAGTGCAGGACGCGGATCGACCGTGCGGGCGAGCTCGGCCATGGCCTGGAACGTGAACACCGTGCCTTTGCGAGGCTCGATCCCACCCACGGCGAGGAAGACGAAGCGGTCCGAGAGCCCGAGCTCACGGCGCAACGCCTCGCGGCGCGCCGCCGGGATCGGAGGGAAGCGGGCCGGGTCCACGCCGTTGTGGATGACCTCCGCGTCGCGGCCGAACTCGACGCGGAGCCGATGCCGCCACTCCTCGCTGACGACCACGAGCTGGTCCGGTTCCAGGATCGCTTGACGCTGGCAGTCGATCAGCGCGCGGGTGGTGAAGTCGTCGACGTGATGGACTGTGCGCACGACCCGCAAGCCCGCCCCGGAGTCGCGCACCCGCGCGGCCGCCCTGGCCGAGATGCAGTCCTGCGCGTGGAGGATGTCGAAGTCGTCGGCCAGCTCAAACAGACCGCGCTCGAGGGCATCGATCGAGGCGAAGACGCGCTGCTCGAGGGTGGGCAGTGGTTGCGGGGCTGGCAGTACGGTGACGGGCGCCCCCCGTACGGGACGGTGGAACCCCTGTCCCGGGTCGCCGAGCGCGAGCACCGTGACATTCATGCCGGCCTCCACCATGGCCTCTGCCAGGGACAGGGTGTGGACGACCCCGCCGCGCGGTCTCGTCGAGTAGCTGACGAGCGCTATCCGCGGCTCGGTGGGGTGAGCTCGCTCGGTCATGGCGTTCGAACCGCCAGATCCGGTCGACGCGTCGCGATCGCGGCCGCCACCACTGCGGCCCGCGCCGAGGTCTCGGTGAGTAGGCATCCCGCTCGGGCGAAGCGCTCCCGCTGCTCGTCGTACCCCTGGGGGTCCGCGTCGCTGCCGACCACGTGGACCACGACCTGCGGCCCATCTGCGGTCATGACCTCGCCACACACCGGTGCGAGCACCGCCGCGGGGTCAGGATGAGCGCCGTGCCCGAGCACGACGTCGAGGATGACGGCCGCAACGTCCGGGTCACCGGAATGCTCGCGAAGGGGGTCGACGCGGGACTCGGCATCGATCATGGGGTGCGGCCGGCCACGGGTGTACTCCTCCTCGCCCAGGTCGAGGCACTGGTGGGAGCCGGGAGGAGCGGGCAGACCCCACGCGGGGTTGATCGGGGTGTTGGAACGGATCTCGCCGAGCAGGCGCTGGAGGATGACCAGCGACTCGAAGCACAGGCTGCCCCCGGAGAACAGGCCGCGGACCAACGTCCGTGAGACGTCGAGCCTCTCGCACACCGCATGCACCGAAGGCCCCACGGTGATCGTCGGGTCCGGAGTCGGCTTGTCCAACAGGCGCAACGTGGCCAGGGCACCCGCCTCCAGGGTGTCGGCGACGAGAACGCTCCCCTCCGCAGCGGCTGTCCGGGCGGCTCCCAGGAGAGTCGCGACCACGGGCAGGTCGCCCGCCGCCTCGAGCACTCGTGCGGCGACCGCCGCATCGGGTGGCTTCGACACCAGGAGCATGACCTGGGTCTCCGGGTCCTCCCTCATGGCCTCGACCGCGGCCAGCGCCGCACGACCCCCCACGGCCTCTGAGAGGTCGCGGCCGCCGAGCCCGATCACCTGGCTGACACCGGCGCCCCAACGGTCGAGCAGGCACATCACCTCCTGGGCCCCCGTGCCCGCCGCGGCCACCACGCCCACAGCACCGCGCGTCACGACGTTGGCGAATCCGAGGCCGACCCCGCTCAACACGGCGGTGCCGGCTCCCGGCCCCATCAGCAGCAGGCCGCGACTGCGGGCATAGTCCTTCAGCGCCACCTCCTTCTCCAGCGGCACGTTGTCGCTGAACAGCAGCACGTGGAGGCCCGAGGTGAGCGCCTGGAACGACGCGAGCGCGGCGTACTCGGCGGGCACCGAGACGACAGCCACATTGGCCTCGGGATGGCGAGCAACCGCCTCGCGCACCGATCGAGGCGGCGACTCCGCCGACGGCCCCGGCTCCGGTTCCGCGGCAGCGCCCGCAGCCTCCTCCGCGGCAGCAAACGCCTGCGCTGCGCTCTCCTCGCCATCAGCTCGCACCGCCACGTAGAAGTCGTCGGGGCCTCGGCCGGTGAGTACGTCGTGAGCCACCCCCTGGGCCAGGAGGCTGTCCACGTTCGCCTGGGTCGCCATGCCGGCACCTGCCCAGTGAACCCCGGTGACCTGGCGCATCGCCCGCACGGCTGCCATTTGCACGACGGAGTCCACGAACCGGCTGGGGAACACCCTCACGTCGACGTTCATGCGGCCCCCTCGCCCTGGCGGCGCGCCACGATCCTGGTGCCGAGGGGGGTGGTCACGTCCTCCAGGCCCCGCAGGGTCGCGGCCGCGAGATCAGCTGTGGTCACCACCGAGACCTTGCCGCCGGCTCGGACGAACCCGGCCGCAGCCGAGACCTTCGGGCCCATGCTCCCCTCGGGGAACTGCCCCGCAGCCAGGTGCCGCTCGACCTCCTCGACGTCGATCCGGCCCAGGCGGCGTTGCGAGGCAGAGCCGAAGTCGACCATGACCGCGTCCACCGCGGTGACCAGCAGCAGGGCCTCGGCGTCGAGACGCACCGCGAGCTCGGCGGCCGCAAAGTCCTTGTCGATCACCGCGTCGACCCCCTCCCACCGGTCGCCGCGGCGCGCGACGGGAATGCCGCCACCGCCAGCAGCGATCACGACGTGCCCGGCGTCGAGAAGGCGGCGCACCGCCTCGATCTCGAGCAGCTCGAGCGGGCGGGGCGAGGCCACGACCCGTCGGTGACCGCGGCCCACGTCGGCAGCCACCTGCCACCCCCGCGCGCGGGCATGCCAAGCAGCCTCGCGTTCGGTGAAGAACGGCCCGATGGGCTTCGACGGGTGAGAGAACGCCGGGTCGTCCAGCGACACCGCGACATGTGTCACCACCGCCGCCACCGGATGTCCGCGGCCGACCAGGTTGTGCAGCTCAAGCTCGATGAGCGAGCCCATCTGTCCCTGGGTCATCGCGTCCAGCACGAAAAGCGGCATCGGCGGCACCTCTCCGCCGCCGGCCTCCTGCTGGATCGCGAGGCTGCCCACCTGTGGTCCGTTCCCGTGCACCACCGCGACGCGCCACCCGTCGTCGAGCAGCTCGCAGACCGAACGAGCCATGTCAGCGGCGTGCCCTCGCTGCTGCTCGTACGTCCCCGCCTCGCCCTCGGCGGTGATGGCGTTCCCGCCCAGTGCCACGACCGCAGTCCTAGCCACGGCGCCTCGCTTCGATCCCGTGGATACCCGATACCCGAGCCCCCAACCCGTTTATCATAGGACTCGCACATGTTCCATAGTGGACGGTGCGTGCCAGCCGCGAGGCTCCCCCAGGGAGAGACATGGCTGATCCCGACCGAGGCCCCGACCGGGGCCCCGACATGGCACCCGAGCTGTCCGCCGTGGTGTCTGCCGAGCTGCTGGCGCGGTTCCGGGCTGCGGAGGAGAGGCTCTACCCGCTGGCCATCTTCGACGTCGAGCGCTACCAGCGAGGCACCGCGCTGTGCGCCCTGCTCCTCGAGGACCTCCGCGCCACCGGTAGCGACCTCGCCACTGTCCGTGAACGCCACCCAGCCCTGCTCGCCCGCCTGCCGGCCATGGCAGCCCAAGCGGGACTCAGCCTGCACGGCCTCGACGCCCACACCCTTGTCGATGCCGCGGCCGCCGCGCGCTGCCGCGAGCTGGAGCATGAGCGGGCACGATCAGCACACGCAGCACGCATCGCGACTGCTCGCGAGTCCGGCCAGGAGTGGCTGGTGGACCAGGCGGCACCTGCGGAGGTGATGGCCGGGTTCTTCCGCCGAGTCGAGCTCCACCTGGCGACCGGGACCAGCCTGGTGAGCACCATGGAGGCCGGCACGCCTGGACGGCCGACGAGGTACACCCTCGCCGTCGTGCTTGCGAGCGATCTCGAGGACGAGGTTCGACCCGAGACCTTCACGAGCAGGGACGCCTGGCAGCAGGCGCTCGAGCGGCAGCGCTCCAGGATCTCCGGCCGCCCTTGACACCGCCTCCGCCCGGACGTTTGCTATAGGAAACAAATCGTGTCGCCAAGTCAACAGCTGAGGGGGCGCGATCGTGCTTCCTGACTCATCCGGTGACGTGGCCGCGCCAGGCACGGCGCCACGCACGGAGACGGCATCGACTCCGTCGGCGGCTGACCTCGCCCTCTTGGTGACCGACCTGCAAGCGCGTGGCCTGCGTGTCGAGGTCCCCCTTGAACGCCGTCAGGGCGGGGCCGGCCCCTCGGACTCGGGCATGCTCTGGATCGAGGGGTACCCGGTCACGGTCCCGACCGAGAACGCCATTGCGGCGGGTTCGCCGTACGTTCTCAAGGCCGAGGACGAGGGCTACGCCGTCTACCGCGACGGCGATCGCCTGGCGGCCGCCGCCACCGAGCAGCGCCCACGCTTCTACGACCTCACCACCGCCGACGGCATCCCCTACTGGAAGATCGGCCTTCTCCACCTCGACTCGTTCGCCAGCACGGTGGTCCAGACCTGCGCCTACTGGGGGAACGAGGATCAGTGCAAGTTCTGCGGCATCGGGGTCTCCCTCGCCTCCGGCCGCACGATCGTGAAGAAGACGCCCGAGCAGCTGGCCGAGGTCGCGTGCGCCGCCCGTGACCTCGACGGCGCCGTCGACGCCACCTTGACCACCGGCAGCTCGAACGGCGTCGACCGCGGCGCGCGCTACGTGGGTCGGTGCGCCCGCGCCGTGAAGGAGGCCTCGGGACTTCCGGTAGAGGTCCAGTACGAGCCGCCCCGAGACCTCGACGTCATCGACGAGGTCGCGGACATGGGCGTGGACTCCGTCGGCATCCACGTCGAGTCGTTCGACCCTGGGGTCCTCGCGCGGGTCGCCCCGGCCAAGGCGCGGACCGGCATCGACGGGTACTTCCAGGCCTGGGACCGCGCGGTCTCCGCCCATGGCGCCGGCCAGGTGTCGACGTACGTCATCCTCGGCATGGGCGAGGACCCCGACCTGACCGTCGCCGGTTGTCGTCGTGCCGTCGACATGGGGGTGTTCCCGTTCGTCGTACCTCTCCGGCCGGTGGCGGGAAGCCTGATGGAGGACGTCCCGGCGCCGGAATCCGGCTACACCGCGCGCATCTACCACCAGGTGGCGGCCTACATGGCTGCACGCGGCATGAGCGCCAGCATCGCGAAGGCAGGGTGCGCCCGGTGCCAGGCGTGCTCGGGCCTCAGCGCGACCGAGGCCGCGCTGCGCGCCAGCACCTCCCCACTGCTCCAGATCGGCCGGGCGCCTGGACTCGCGCCGCCGCCGGCTGACGGCTCCCCCGCGGCTCAGTCGTCATGAGCTCCTACGCCGGCCCCGTCCGGCCAATGCACACGCCCGCGGCTGCTGTGACGTGCCGACGCGCCACGACTCTCGCGGAGCTCGCGACCAACCGGCAGATCCGCCAGCAGGTCTTCGTCCTGGAGCAGGGCATGTTCGCCGACTCCGACCTCGACGACCATGACGACGACGGCAGCGCGATCTGCATCCTCGGCTACTGCGACGACGTCGTTGCCGGCACCGTGCGCCTCTACGAGCTCGACGCGCGAGCGGGACTGTGGCAGGGCGACCGTCTCGCCGTGCTCAGCCAGTTCCGGACCAGCGGCGTCGGCAGCCCGCTGGTCCGATGCGCCGTTGCCACCGCCGGCTCGCTCGGCGGGCGCGTGATGGTGGCACACATCCAGCTGCCGAACGTCCGCTTCTTCACCCGGCTGGGGTGGGCGCCGGTCGGGGAGCGCGAGATCTACGCCGGTCGCCCGCACCAGCAGATGCGCATTCCCTTGCCGGACGAGCGACAAGGCGCTGCTCTCGTCGAGGCGATGGCGCGCGGCACCACGTCCAGCGCGTGAGGACTGCCTGCCGGTCACCGACGGAGGCCGGTCACGTCCGTGACCGAGAGGTCCAGGACGGCGGAGCGCTGATCCCCTGACCTCAGCGCCAGCTCACCGGAGTCGTCGATGACCCCGACGACCGCGGCGCTGAGGCCCCTGGTGGCGAAGGCGGCCACACAGTCCTCGGCCCGGCCGGGCGGCGTGCACAGCAGGAAGCAGTACGCCGGGAAGCAGGTCAGCCAGTCCCGGATCGGCACACCGCGCGGCCGGGGCAGGGCATCGAGGTCCACGGTGACACCGAGCCGTGTCCACTCCAGGAGCATCGCCAGGGAGCCCACCAGACCGGCCATGCTGACATCCTTGGCCGCAACACAGACACCGGACGCCGCCAGTCGCGGCAGCAGGCGCACGTCTCCGTCCAGCAACCCCGCCCGTGCCTCGAAGGTCGGGAAGAAGGGGAAGTCGGCGCGCATGCTGCCCTCCACACAGCCCGCCACGACCAGCGACTGTCCCACCTCGACCCTGGTCGAGGACAGGACCGCCTCGGCGTACCCGACACCGAACGCGGACACCGACGCGGGCCCCGGCTGCACGGTGAGGTGCCCGCCGACGAGCGGTACGTCGTACAGCGCACTGCCCTCCCTCATCCCGCGCAGCACTTCACGGGCGAGCTCAGCGGTGCCCACGATGGTGTCGACGATGCCTCGCGGCACCGCACCCATGGCGGCGAGGTCGTTGACGTTGGTCAGAACCGCTGCGAGGCCGGCGCCGAAGGGGTCCCCGGCAACGAAGGCCGGCAGGATCGCCTCGCCGCACACCACGACCTGGGCGCCTGGTCCGGCGTCACCGTCAGAGCTCGACCCTCTCACCACCGCACCGTCGTCGCCCGGACCCTCGACGAAGCTCGCCGGGCCCAGCACGTCGCGCACGAGCCCGATCTGAGCCTTGGCCGCCAGCGCCGGCTGGGCGCGCAGGTGGCGGGCCAGCTCGTCGAGCGTCACGGCGTCCGTGTCCGGGTCCATGACACCTCCTCACCGCCGCGTCCACGACAGCGACAGATCGGCCTGTCGGAAAGTGAACGAAATGTTTAGCATAGGCAACGTGGCCCGGCCTACCTTCCTCAGTCTGCCGGAACGCCGATCCAAGCCGCGGGAGACGGGGCTCACGCACGTCCTGGACCGGGGGGCGAGTGTGGCCACGACCGCTTCGGTGCTCGCAGCCGCCGCGGACCACATGGACCTCTGGAAGTTCGGCTGGGGGACGGCGTACCTCGACTCCGGGCTCACCCGCAAGCTCGAGCTGCTGGCCGATGCCGGGGTCGGCTCATGTGTCGGCGGGACGCTGATGGAGATCGCCTGGTGGCAGGGCCAGGCCGAGGAGTGCCTGGCATGGGCCGCGGACGTCGGCTTCCTCCACGTCGAGATCTCCCGAGGCGTGGCGCCGATGCCCCGCGAGGCCAAGGAGCAGCTGATCCGTCGCGCCGCCACCAGCTTCGTGGTGCTCTCCGAGGCCGGTCGCAAAGACCCCGATGCCGACCTCTCCCCGGGCCAGTGGGCGGACGAGGTCGCCGCTGACCTCGAGGCGGGAGCACGGTGGGTGATCATCGAGGGCCGGGAGAGCGGCACCGTCGGCCTCTACCACGCGGACGGCCAGGTGCGTCGGGAGGTGGTCGACGCGGCGATCAGGCCCGGCGGCGTCGGTCGAGTGATCTTCGAGGCCCCCCGCAAGGACCAGCAGGCGTGGCTTATTCGTGAGCTCGGCCCGGAGGTCAACCTGGGCAACATCGCGCTCGACGACGTGCTGGCCCTGGAGACACTGCGACTCGGGCTGAGAGCGGACACCTTCGACTTGCTCACCCGGCAGGTCCAGTCATGACCGCCAGCGACATCCCCCGGCGGTCCAACCTGGTGCCGAGCGCGTACCGCGGTGTCGCCGTCACAGAGGTCGACTGCCACCTGGACGAGGCGTCGCTTACCGCCCTCCTGGTCGGGCGTGAGGCCTATCGACGTACCCGCTTCATCGTCGTCCGGCGCGGCTCGCAGACCGCCGTAGTCGCCGTGGAGAAGGAGTCCACCGAGCCGGTGTTCTCGCCGATCACGTCGGTCCGCCTGCTGGTCGGCGCCGACGACTGTGTCTTCCTGGTTCGGCCCGAGGTGGACACCGCGGTGCCCTCACGCATGGCCGGCGTGGCCGCTGAGGACGCCCCTGGCGCCCGGGGAGTCGTCGTGCAGGGCAGGTACGAGCATGTGAGCTTCATCGTCGACCCCGCTCCCCTGCAGGTGACGGTGCGGGACGTGGTTCCGCCCTTCCCTCCGAAGCTCGTGGACCAGGCGCGACGGCTGCTGGACGTGTCCGACCACCTGCCACCGATGGTGCTGGTCGAGGAGGGGGTCGACCTGACCGACCTGGCACGCTCCCACCCCGCCGGCACCTACCTCCTGCCCTGCCGCGGCAGCGGAGTGACGGTCGAGGGCGCCGACGTTCGCTTCCTGGATCAGCGACCCGAGCGCGAACCGTGGACACTGATCGGCTGCGAGCGGTCTCAGCAGATCCACGCCTGGGTGTACGGCGAACGGGCCGAGCAGGTCGACATGTGCCCCCGGCGCCGCGGCACCGAACGAGAGGCCGTGCTCACCAAGTGCTGCCTGCTCGAGGACGAGATCGCGGTGGACGGCACGCAGGTCGTGGTGCCTTGGGGTGCATCGCTCGCGCAGGTCGCCGAGGCCTTGACCGTGCTCGCTGAGCGGTTGGAACCGTCGTGGGCTCCCGCGTAGCGGACTCCCTGCAGTACGCCCACCTGTGGGGCACCCCCGAGATGGCGGAGGTCTTCGAGGAACGCGCGCGGCTCCAGGGCTGGCTCGACATCCTGGTCGCTCTGGCCTCGGCCCAGGCACGCCTCGGCATCATCCCGGCCGCCGCGGCCGTTCAGATCCGCGACAACGCACGGTCTGAGGACCTCGACCTCGACCTCGTGGCCGAGCACACGCGGCTGACGGGACACTCCATGCTGGGGTTGATCCGGGGGCTGCAGCCGCTGCTCCCGGACGAGGCGCGTGAGTTCGTCTACTACGGCGCCACGGTGCAGGACGTCACCGACACCTGGACGTCCCTGGTCCTCCGCCGCGTCGGCTCGCTGGCGTGGCGCGACCTCCGCGCGATCGAGCTGTCCCTCCTCCAGCTCGCCGAGGAGCACCGCGACACCGTCATGGCGGGCCGCACGCACGGACAGATCGGGTCGCCGATCACGTTCGGGCTCAAGGTCGCGTCGTGGGCCGACGAGGTCCGCCGCCACCTGGACCGACTCCGGGAAGGCCGCCGCCGTTGGCTCGTCGGGCAGCTGGGCGGCGCCGTGGGCACGCTCGGCTTCTTCGAGCCCCACGGACTCGCCCTCCGTGCCGAGTTCTGCCGTGAGCTCGGGCTGTACGACCCGGGGATCTCCTGGCTCACCTCGCGCGACCGGCTGGCCGAGTTCTCCGGGACGCTCGCGATGGTCTCCGGCACGTTGGCCCGAATCGGCAACGAGGTGTACGAGCTCCAACGGCCCGAGATCGGGGAGCTGCGGGAACGCGTCACCGCCAGCACCGTCGGCAGCATCACCATGCCCCACAAGCGCAACCCCGAGGGCAGCGAACACCTCGACACTCTGACGCGCCTGGTGCGCGCCAACAGCGGGGTGCTCCTCGAGGGAATGGTCGCGGGCCACGAGCGCGACGGTCGCTCGTGGAAGGCCGAGTGGGTCGCGCTCCCGGAGGTCTGCATTCTCACCGGGGTCGCACTCCAGCTGGGGCGTCGGTTGGTTGATGGGCTGGAGGTCGACGTCGGCGCCATGCGGCAGAACCTCGAGCGCGGCGGTGACTCGTGGATCTCGGAGCGGATCCTCGCCGGTCTCGCCGGGCGCCTGGGCAAGCATGCGGCGCAGGCGCTGCTGCACGACCTGCTCGCGCCGGGCGAGGGCGAGCCGCAGTCCGTAGTGGACGCCGTCG
This sequence comes from Nocardioidaceae bacterium, assembly GCA_041606495.1. Classification (GTDB taxonomy): domain Bacteria; phylum Actinomycetota; class Actinomycetes; order Propionibacteriales; family Nocardioidaceae; genus Nocardioides_C. Next base: position 3,631 of record JBFIWG010000025.1, on the reverse strand, counting down.
TTGCCTCGGGGGCTGCGACGGCCTCGGAGTGTGAGGAGTGGCTCGCCGGCCCCGCCCCCGGCGCGGCGGGAGCGATGGTCGACACGGTCCTGCAACGGGCACGCGAAGCCCGTACGGCCGAGGCGGAGGTCTGGCCGTGACACTCCCCCGGACTCCGCTGGCGGCGCTGCCCACTCCTCTCCACCGCGCCCACGGGTTGGAGGCCGCGCTGGACACCGGGCCGATCTACCTCAAGCGCGACGACCTGACCGGCTTCGGGGTCGCGGGGAACAAGGCGCGTGCGCTCGAGTTCCTGATCGGCGCTGCCGAGGCGGAGAACGCCGACGTGCTGGTCGCGGCCGGCAGCCAGAGCTCGAACTTCTGCGCCGGGGCGGCGATGGCCGCGGCCAAGGTCGGGCTCGGGTGCGACCTGCTCCTCGCGGGTGAGGAGGTGCGACCCGCGACGACGAACGTGAAGCTGGCCCGCGCCGCCGGGGCCCGGTTGCACTTCCTCCGGGACACCGACCGCGAGCTCCTCGACGACGCCGTCGCCGGCCACGCCGATGCCCTTCGAGCCGAAGGTCGACGGCCGTACGCCGTACCGCGCGGCGGGGCCACGGCGGTCGGAGCGCTCGGCTATGCCCACGCCGCTCGCGAGATCGCCGACCAGGCCGCGGCCGCCGGCATCGGCACGCTCACCCTGGTCCTGGCCACGGGATCCGGCTGCACCCAGGCCGGACTCGTCGCCGGTCAGGTCGGCCACGAGCTCCCCTGGCACGTGGTCGCTGCCTCGGTCAGCCGACCGGCCGGTCCGATGCGTGACCGAGTGCTGTCGCTGTCCCAGGGCTGCGCCCGAGCTCTCGACCTCCGCTGCCCGACCCCCGGCGACGTGGACGTGCGTGACCTGCGCGGGCCCGGCTTCGGACTGCCGTCGCCGGAGGACCGCTCCAGCGCGAAGCTCGCGCTCCGTCGCGAAGGGCTGCTGCTCGACCACTACTACGGCTCCAAGGCGATGACGTTGCTGCGAGACCTGCTCGCGACCGGCACCTCGCCGCCCGTGATGTTCCTCCACACCGGCGGCGTCGTCGCCGCCCTGTCCGCCCTCCTCGAAGGAGACGAACCATGATCCGGCCACCCAGGACCAGCGGACCACCTACCGGCGCGCCTGCTCCGGAGCTCGTGGAGAGCGGGTTCGAGCTCGAGAACGCCGACGCGCCGTTCCTGCACCCGGGACTGAGCCGGGCCGACATCGCGCACCTCCTCGACCTGCACCGCCGGGGCCTGGTGCCCGAAGGCGCGGCCCGCGACCTCATGCGCGTGCTGCTGGAGATCAACGACACCGACGCGGATCGCTTCCCGTACCGGGCGGAGTACGGCGAGCCCTACAACTCACGCGAGCGGTACCTGGTGGAGCGGCTGGGGACCGTCGCCGGCTGGCTGCATGCCGGCCGACCGCGCCGCGAGTCCGCGCGGATCGCGCTGCGCCTCTACATCAGGCAACAGATCCTCGACCTCGTCGGCGAGGTCGCGTGCTTCGCCCGCGCCACCACCGATCTGGCCGCCCAGCACGTCGGCACCCTGATGCCGGACCAGACCTACCTCCAGCAGGCCCAGCCGTCCAGCTTCGGGCACTACGTCCTCGCCTTCGCCTATCCCGCGCTTCGCGACGCCGACCGGCTGCTCGACGAGCTGGCGTGGGTCAACCGGAGCCCCGGCGGCGCCGGTTGCGTCAACGGCACGCGCCTGTTGGACGACAGGGCACCCATCGCCGAGGCGCTCGGCTTCGACGGCGTCATCGACCACACCCGCGACGCAATGTGGCAGATCGACGGCCTGATCCACATTCTCGCGACGGCAGCCAGCCTGATGTCGACGCAGAGCAAGCTCGCCGAGGACCTCGAGATCTGGTCGAGCAGCGAGTTCGACTTCGTGGACCTCGCCGAGGGGTTCACCCGCGCCAGCGTGCTCATGCCGCAGAAACGCAACCCCTACTCGCTGGCGATCGTGCGCGGCGCCTCCGGCGTGCTCATCGGCCGACTCACCGGGTTCCTCGCCGTCGCCAAGAGTCCCTCGGCAAGGAGCGACAACCTGATCTTCGCGTACGGCGAGGTGCCTCGCGCCCTCGACCTCTGCCTGCGCGTGACCCGGCTGATGACCGGCGTGGTCCGCACCTTGCGGGTGAACGAGACACGCATGCGCGAGGAGCTCGACGCCGGCTACACCCAGGCGACCGATCTCTGCGAGCTGATCACCCAGCAGTGCGGGGTGGACTACCGCACCGCCTACGACGTGGTCGGCAGCACGGTGCGCGAGGCGGCGTCGCTGGGCATCCCCGGGCGACAGATCACCGGCGAGATGCTCGACGCGAGGGCGGTCGCGGAGACGGGACGCTCCTGGGGCCTCACCGAGCACGACCTCCGCCCGGCACTCGACCCTGACGCGATCGTCGAGTCACGGCACGGGGTGGGCGGCGCCGCACCCTCCTCGGTGCACGCCATGGTCGACCGGTGCACGGCGCTCATCGGGGACCTCGAGTCCGAGGTCGAGCGCCGACGTGGGTCGCTGGACCGCGCCGAGCAGACCCTGCTCGCCCGGGCCCGCCGACTCGCGGACGGGGAGGAGCCAAGATGACCCTCCCGGGCAGGCCCCGACCTGCGCTACCGACAGAGGTGTCGGTGGTCAACATCGGCCTGGGCCTCTTTGCCGAGGCCGTCCGCGACCAGGCCGTGGAGGTCCAGCAGGTCGACTGGAGGATCCCTGCGCGCGGCGATCCGGTGGCGGTGGCGGCCCTGGAGAGCATCTACGGCGTGCGTGCCGACGAGGTCGAACGCGCGAACGCCGAGGTGCTGCGCCGTCTCGACCAGGGAGCCCCCCAGCTCGTCGGCCTCGCCGCGGCCGACATCCTCCTGCCCGGCCTGACCGGACGGGTGCTGCTCCACTGTGGACCGGACGTCGACTGGCCGGACGTCTGCGACCCGCTTCGCCGCTCCCTGCGAGCGGCGACCGTGGCCGAGGGGTGGGCCGACGACGTCGCGGAGGCCGACCGGCTGCTGTCCTCGGGCGCGGTGCGCCTCGAGGCGGCGTACCGTCACGACGTCGCGGTCCCGATGGCCAGCGCCATCGGGCCGTCGGCGCCACTGTTCGCGGCGCACAACCGCGCCGGCGACACCCTGGCCTACGCACCGATCAACCAGGGCCCCGGCGACACGGCGTGGCTCGGCCGGGACACCCGCGGAGCAATCGAGCGGCTCGTCTTCCTCCGCGAGATCGTGGCCCCCCTGCTCGGCTCCGCCCTGGAACGGGCGGGCCCCATCGACCTGTTCGCACTGGCGGCACAGGGCGTCCAGATGGGCGACGACGTGCACATGCGCACCCAGGCGACCACGAACCTGCTGATCCGCAACCTCCTGCCGCACCTGGTCTCCCTGCCCGAGACCGGGCGCTACGCGCTGGCCCGCTTCCTGTCCGGAGACCACCTCTTCTTCCTGAACCTCGCCATGGCCGCGGCGAAGTCGGTCACCCTGTGGGCCGAGCAGGTGCGGGGGTCGAGCATCGTCACGCTGATGTGCAGGAACGGGACGACTTACGGCGTGCGGCTGGCAGGCTCCGACGAGATCTTCCTGGCCGAGGCGCCGCCAGTGGATGACGCGCT
>JBFIWG010000024.1:0-18242 GCA_041606495.1 Nocardioidaceae bacterium | reverse complement strand
TGCGTGAGGCCGAGACCCGGTACGCCGAGCGGTACCGAACCCCGCGGGTGAACCCGGAGCGGGTCGCGGTCCGGATCACCGTGATCCGCACGCTGGGGAACGTCCCTGGTCGATCTGGCTGACCGCCCCGGCGCCGGTCGGGTGGAGCTACTTGGTCCCTGTGGCGTACCACGCACGCGCCGTCAGCCGGAACGGTCCGGTGGGGCTGCCGAGACGCTCGAGCAGCCCCCGTCGTACCTTTTCTCGATCCGGCTCCGCGAGCAGCGCCAGGTAGCGGCCAGGCGTCCCGTCCGTCGCCACCAGGGGCAGCCACAGATCGTCGGTGTCGGTGTACTCCGCCTCCACGACGAGAGGTCCGGTGCGAACCTCGTTCAGCCCACACTGTGCCCACAACCGCCCGAGCTCGCCCTCGCGGGTGTAGTTCTGCGAGCGCGCCTGGTCGAACCGCTCTGCCTCCGGGTCGACCTCGCGCGCGGCCTCCCAGAAGGCCCGCAGCATCGTCATCCCGCCCCCGAAGTCCCACACCGAGCCGGCGACGACGCCCCCGGGGCGGCACACCCGGCGCATCTCGGCCACGACCACCGCGGCGTCGTTGACGAGCCCCATCACGAGCTGCGCGAGCACGGCGTCCATCTCGTCGTCGGCCCACGGAAGCTGCTCCGCCCTGCCCTCACGCAGGTCGGCGCCTGGGGCTCGCTCGGCGCAGGTCCGGAGATCCTGTCCCGCGGGGTCTATGCCGAAGACGCGGTCTCCGCCGAGCCTGGCCACGAGGTGCTCGGTGAGCGCTCCGCTGCCACAGCCGACGTCGAGCACCCTTGCGCCCTCCGGCAGGTCGAGCAGGTCGAGGAAGGCGCCCCCGAGCGGCCCGCTGTACCGCCCCATCCGTTTCTCGTAGCTCATCTCGGCATTGTGCGGCCCGGGAGACAGCCGCGGAATACCTGCGGGCCACCGGACGGTTTCCCTCGTGACTCAGGAGGCAGCAGGACTGATGACACCGTCAGCAGCGGAAGGCCGCGCCCGACCGGAGGAGACGACGGTCTACTGGCGACCGGGGTGCGGCTCCTGCGCCACCCTGATGCGCGACCTGGACCGGGTCCGGCTGCCGGTGCGTGCGGTGGACATATGGCAGGACGAGGTGGCGGCGCGAACCGTCCGCTCGCTCGCCGACGGCAACGAGACGGTGCCGACCGTCGTCGTCGCCGACCGTGGCCTGGTCAACCCGTCCGCCCTCGACGTCGTCGAGGCGGCGGCGTCGGCCGACCCGGAGCTGCTCGGGCGCCTCGACGATCGTGAGCTCGCCCGGCTGAGGCGAGGGTCGTGGTGGACGGGCCTGGCCTTGAGCCTCGTGGTGGCGCTGGCGTGGTTCGCGCTGGCGACCAGCAACCCCACGACGACGTACCACTTCGCGCCGGCACTCGTAGCGGCGTCGTGGCCGGTCGCCCGGCGCCTGAACGTCGGCCGCGCGCTGCCGGCGAGCACAGCGCTCGTCACGTCGCTCGGCGGCGCGGCGCTGGCACTGCTGGTCACTGCGATGCTCGTCGCACGTGATGCGTTGGCCGGGCCGTCCCTGGTCGGGCCGGAGGGCGCGCTGGCGGAGACACTCCTCGTCCTCGTCGCGGGGGCCGCGGTCGGTGCCCTCGGTGCGGGGTGGTCGCGGCGTACGACGGTCTGAGCCGGCGGCTCGCCGGTTCAGGCGAGGAAGCCACGCAGCAGCGCGGCGGTGCCTTCGAGGTGCTCACTCATGCTCTGTCGGGCACGCTCGGGTTCGCTGTCGAGGATCGCCGCGACGATCGCTGCATGCTGCTGGTTGGAGTGCTCGATGTTGCGCTCGAGCAGCGGGATCGCGTCGAGCAGCTCGTTGAGCCGCATCCGGGTCTCGGCCATGGCCGAGGTCAGGGACGGGGCGTCGGTCAGCTCGGCGATGGCCAGGTGCAGACGAGAGTCCATCCGACGGTAGTCGCGCAGGCTCGCCTCGGAAGTCTCGTGCAGACGCTGGAGGAGATGGTCGCGTTCGTGGTCGTTGAGCGACCTGCCGGCCGCGATCTCTGCAGCCCCGGTCTCGAGCACGTAGCGGAAGACGAGCGCGTCCTCGAGGTCGCTGCCCATCTCGCGGGCAACCTTGCGCGCCGCGGTCCGGCCGCTCTTCGGGAGCTGCTCCCTGATGAACGTTCCGCCGTAGCGACCACGCCGGGACTCGACGTACCCCGCCTCGGAGAGCGCACGGATCGCCTCGCGGAGGGTGACCCGGCTGACGTTGAAGCGGGCTGCGAGATCCCGCTCCGCGGGCAGCCGTTCGCCGGGCACGACCACGCCGAGCTTGATCGCCTGCAGCAACCTCTCAACGGTCTCCTCGAAGGCGTTCCCCGAGCGGACCGGCCGGAACAGCGCCTCGTCCGCCGGCGAGGTCAGCGCGATCTCGACGTCCGTCACGGGTCTGCTCCTTCCTGCTCAGAGTCGTTGCCTCCAGGTTAGTCCGGCACGAGTCGGAACCTGCTGTTGTTGAGCCTCGCGCCGGGAGATGGACGGGGACCCAGCCCCCGGCGCGAGACGATCAGACCGGCGTGACGTAGGCGCCGGAGATACCGCCGTCCACCAGGAACGTCGAGGCGGTCATGAACGACGAGTCGTCGCTGGCCAGGAAGGCCACCGCCGCGGCCAGCTCCTCGGGCTCGGCAAACCTGCCCACGGGCACGTGGATGAGCCGCCGCTGCGCCTTCGCCGGATCCTTGGCGAACAGCTCCTTGAGCAGCGGAGTGTTAACCGGTCCCGGGCAGAGGGCGTTGACGCGGATCCCCTCGCGGGCGAACTGCACGCCGAGCTCGCGGCTCATCGCGAGCACGCCGCCCTTCGAGGCGCTGTAGGAGATCTGCGACGTAGCCGCACCCATGACCGCGACGAACGACGCGGTGTTGATGATCGATCCCTTGCCCTGCTGCTGCATGTACGGCAGCACGTGCTTGCAGCAGTAGTAGACGGAGGTCAGGTTCACCTCCTGCACCTTGCGCCAGGCGTCGATGCCCGTCTCCAGGATCGAGCCGTCGTCGGCCGGCGAGATGCCGGCGTTGTTGAAGGCGATGTCGATCCGGCCGTAGGTGTCGAAGGTCTGCTTGTACAGGTTCTCGACGTCGGACTCACTGGCGACGTCCACCTGGACGAACAGGCCCGCGAGCTCGTCGGCGACCGCCTTGCCCGCCTCGGGGTCGAGATCGGCGATGACCACCTTCGCACCCTCCGAGGCCAGCCGCCGGGCGCTGGCCAGGCCGATTCCACTCGCCCCGCCGGTGACGACGGCGACCCGGCCCACCAGTCGCTTGCACACGTTCTCTGTCACTTGCTCACTCCTCTGTCGAGATGAAGACGTTCTTGGTTTCGGTGAAGGCATCGACGGCGTCGGGCCCGAGCTCACGGCCGAGCCCGGACTGCTTGAAGCCGCCGAAAGGTGTGGAGTACCGCACCGACGCGTGCGAGTTGACCGACAGGTTCCCGCTCTCGAAGGCCCGGGCAACCCGCATCGCGCGGCCGACGTCCCGGGTCCAGATCGAGCCGGATAGCCCGTACTCGGTGTTGTTGGCGATGCGGATCGCATCGGCCTCGTCCTCGAACGGCACGACGGCCACGACCGGGCCGAAGATCTCCTCCATGAAGGCGGGAGAGTCCGGCGCTACGGGTGCGAGGACCGTGGGCTTGAACCAGTAGCCGGGGCCCTCGGGCGCCGAGCCGCAGAAGGCGACCGGAGCATCGTCGGGGACGTACGCCGCCACCCGGTCGCGGTGCTGCGCCGAGATCAGCGGACCCATCTCGGAAGCCGGGTCGGAGGGGTCGCCCACCCGGAAGGCCTGGACCGCGGGCTCCAGCAGCTCCATGAACCGGTCGAGGGCGCTGCGCTCGACCAGGATCCGGGACCGGGCACAGCAGTCCTGGCCCGCGTTGTCGAACACGCCCCCGGGTGCGGCCGCAGCCGCCTTCTCGAGATCGGAGTCGGCGAAGACGATGTTGGCGTTCTTCCCACCGAGCTCCAACGTCACGCGCTTCACCTGGTCCGCGCAGCCGGCCATGATCCGCTTGCCCACCTCGGTGGACCCGGTGAAGACGACCTTGCGTACGTCGGGGTGGGTCACGAACCGCTCGCCGACGACCGACCCCTTGCCGGGGATGATCTCGAGGACGCCCTCAGGGATGCCGGCCTCGCGTGCCAGCTCGCCGAGCCGGATCGCGGTCAACGGGGTGAGCTCGGCCGGCTTGAGTACGACGGTGTTACCCGCCGCCAGCGCCGGTCCCATGCCCCAGCCCGCGATGGGCATCGGGAAGTTCCAGGGCACGATGATGCCGACGACGCCCAGCGGCTCCTGGAACGTCACGTTGACGCCACCGGCGACCGGGATCTGCCTGCCGAAAAGCCTCTCGGGGGCCGCCGAGTAGTAGTTCAGGACGTCCCGGACGTTCCCCGCCTCCCAGCGCGCGTTCCCGATCGTGTGCCCGGCGTTGAGCACCTCCAGCTTGGCGAGGTTCTCGATGTCGGCATCGACCGCGTCGGCGAACCGCCGCAGCAGCCGCGCGCGGTCCGCAGGTGCGACCGCGCGCCACGAGTCGAACGCCTTGTGGGCGCGAGCGATCGCAGCATCGGCCTCCTCCACCGACGCGAGCGCGACCGTCTCCACGACCTCCTCGGTAGCGGGGTTGATCACGTCGAACGTGTCGGTTCCGGCCACAGTGCTCACGTGGCAGTCCTCCTCTTCTGATGGTTTCCGTCTGCGTAGGCTCGGGCTGCCTGCACATGCGCCTCGAACAACCGGATGTCGTCGGGGTTCTCCTCCGGATGCCACTGCACGCCCAGGACCCAGCCGGACCCGGACATCTCCACGGCCTCGACCGTGCCGTCCTCGGCCCGAGCCGTGATGCACAGCGCGTCGGCGATCCGGTCCAGCGCCTGGTGGTGGTAGCAGGGCACCTTCGTCTCGCCGCCGAGGATCTGGGCCGCGAGCGAGTCGGGTTCGGTGGTGACCCGGGAGGCGCCGAACACGCCCGGCTGCGGCCGGTGCTCCTCGTGTCCGGTCACGTCCGGGAGGTGCTGGACCAGGGTGCCGCCGAGCGCGACGTTGAGCACCTGCGCACCGCGGCAGACCCCCAGTACGGGAAGGTCTCGTCCGATGGCCGCGTGCAGGAGGTCCAGCTCGTGCCGGTCGCGCCCGGGCCGGGTGTCCCGGGTCGCGGGGTGCGGCTCGGCGTCGTAGCTGCCCGGGTCGACGTCGGCACCGCCGATCACCACAAGACCGTCGAGCACGTCGAGGACGGAGACGTCGGTCGCGATCGGAGGGAGCAGCAACGGGGCGCCACCGGCGGCTACGACGGCGTCGAGGTACACCTGCGGTACCAGGGCGGCCGGCCTCTCCCAGACTCCCCAGCGTGCGACCTCGAGATATGTCGTCAGTCCGATGCGGGGTCGTGCGCGCTCAGAGTCGCTCGAACCCACGGACCCGCTCCCAGTCGGTGACGGCTGACTCGAAGGCGATCAGCTCCACGTTCGCGGCGTTGAGGTAGTGGTCGACGACGTCGTCACCGAACGCCTTGCGCGCAACCTGGCTCTCGGCCAGCAACTTCGATGCTGCCCGCAGCGACTTCGCCACCTGGGGCAGGTCACCGTTGTAGGCGTTGCCCTCGAGCATCGGCTCGAGCGGAAGCTCGTTCTCGATGCCGTGCAGGCCGGCCGCGATGAGCGCTGCGACAGCGAGGTAGGGGTTCACGTCGCCACCCGGCACGCGGTTCTCGACCCGGAGTCCGTGCCCGTGCCCGACCACCCGCAGCGCGCAGGTCCGGTTGTCCAGCCCCCAGGCCACGGCCGTGGGAGCGAAGCTGCCCGGCGCGAAGCGCTTGTAGGAGTTGATGTTGGGGGCGAGGAAGTAGGTGAAGTCCTGCAGGCAGGCGAGCTGTCCGGCGATGAAGTGCTCCATCATCGGCGAGAAGCCGTGCTCGCCGTCACCGGCGAGGACCGCCTCCCCGTCCTTGGACCGCAGGCTGACGTGGATGTGGCATGAGTTGCCCTCGCGCTGGTCGAACTTCGCCATGAACGTGAGGCTCTGGCCGTGCTGCGCCGCGATCTCCTTGGCGCCGTTCTTGTAGATGACGTGGTTGTCGCAGGTGGCGAGCGCTTCGTCGTACCGGAAGGCGATCTCGTGCTGCCCGAGGTTGCACTCGCCCTTGGCCGACTCGACGTACATCCCCGCGCCGGTCATCCCGTTGCGGATGTCGCGCAGCAACGGCTCAACGCGCGTCGTGCCGAGCAGCGAGTAGTCGACGTTGTACTGGTTGGCGGGCTCGAGGTGGGTGTACCGCTTGTCCCAGGCCTGCTCGTAGGTGTCGTTGAAGACCATGAACTCGAGCTCGGTCCCGACGAAGGCGTCGAGGTTGCGCTCGGAGAGCCGGTCGAGCTGGCGCCGCAGGATCTGGCGGGGTGAGGCCACGACCGGCGCACCGTCCAGCCACTGCACGTCGCAGATCACCATGGCCGTGGCCTCGAGCCAGGGCAGGACCCGCAACGTGGACAGGTCAGGCTTCATGAGCAGGTCGCCGTACCCGCGCTCCCAGGAGGACATCTCGTAGCCGTCGACGGTGTTCATGTCGACGTCGACCGCCATCATGTAGTTGCAGCCCTCGGACCCGTGGGCCAGCACCTCCTCGACGAAGTACCTGGCCCCGCAGCGCTTGCCCTGGAGCCGTCCCTGCATGTCGGTGATGGCGACGAGCACGGTCTCGATCGACCCCGCCGCGACCATCTCCTTGAGCTGGTCGACGGTCAACATGCCGGATTCCTGAGCCATGCGGGAGTTCCCTTCTCGGACACTCGGCGTGAGTGGCAGCGCGACCGCGTTCATTGGTTCACCAACGGTCCATTGCAGATCGATGCAACCACCGGGACCCTGCGCTGTCAATGGTTCGCCCCCACCCCATTAGACATTTGGCGGCCACGTGGACGGAACTTCTTGACACTCCGTGTGGCCTGCGTCACGCTCGCTTTTAAACCCACATAGGTACGACCGTAGTCCATTGGAATCGACGCGGCCGCGGGAGAGCAGGAGTGCCATGAGTACCGATCGTCGTCACGTGCGAGGGGTGGACTACGAGAACGTCGACGCCACCTACATGCAGCATCGCCAGCTGAAGCAGGGCGCCGCAGGTTGGGTGCTCCTCGCGGGCCTCGGCGTCGCGTACGTCATCTCCGGCGACTTCGCCGGCTGGAACTTCGGCCTCGCCGAAGGCGGCTGGGGCGGTCTGCTGATCGCGACCGTCCTGATGGCCACGATGTACACCTGCATGGTCTTCGGACTCGCTGAGCTCGCCTCGACCATCCCGGTCGCCGGCGCCGGCTACGGCTTCGCCCGGCGAGCCCTCGGTCCGCTCGGGGGCTTCGCAACCGGCGTGGCGATCCTGATCGAGTACGCCATCGCACCCGCGGCCATCGCGGTCTTCATCGGTGGCTACATCGAGGCGCTCGGCCTCTTCGGCCTCACCAGCGGCTGGCCGATCTACCTTGCCTGCTACGCGATCTTCATCGGCATCCACCTCTACGGCGTGGGCGAAGCACTGAGGGTGATGTTTGCGATCACCGCAGTGGCGGTCGTCGCGCTGGTGGTCTTCGTCGTCGGCATGATCCCCAAGTTCTCCTTCGACAACCTCTTCGACATCGCCCCGACCGCCGCGGCCGGTGCCAACGACTTCATCCCGTTCGGGTACGCCGGCGTCCTGGCAGCCCTGGTCTACGGGATCTGGTTCTTCCTGGCCGTCGAGGGCGTGCCGCTCGCTGCCGAGGAGGCCCGCGACCCGCAGAAGGACATGCCGAGGGGCATCATCACGGCAATGGTGATCCTGCTGGTGTTCGCCGCACTGATGCTGTTCACCGCCCCCGGTGGTGCCGGGTCGTCGGCGATCGCCGAGTCCGACAACCCGCTCCCCCTTGCCGTCCGCACTGCCTTCGGCGGCGACACCTGGCTCGCGGACTTCGTGAACTACATCGGGCTCGCCGGCCTAGTCGCGAGCTTCTTCTCGATCGTCTTCGCCTACTCCCGGCAGCTGTTCGCGCTCTCCCGGGCCGGCTACCTTCCCCGATTCCTGTCCGTGACCGGCAAGCACAAGACGCCGTACCTCGCGCTGATCGTCCCCGGCACGATCGGCTTCCTGCTGGCGGCGCTCACCGAGAACGGTGCGCTGCTGATCAACATCGCGGTGTTCGGCGCCACGGTCTCCTATGTGCTGATGATGCTCTCCCACATCGTGCTCCGGGTCCGCGAGCCCGAGCTCGAGCGGCCGTACCGGACGCCCGGTGGCGTCGTGACCACGGGCATCGCGCTCGTCCTCGCGGTGACCGCAGTGATCGCCACGTTCTTCGTCGACGAGAAGGCGGCCGGCATCACCGCGCTGATCTTCCTCGGCGCGCTGGCCTACTTCTGGTTCTACAGCCGGCACCGCCTGGTGGCCAACGCTCCCGAGGAGGAGTTCGAGGCCATCGAGCGGGCGGAGTCCGAGCTCGCCTGACGCAAGCCCCCAAGGACGAGGGCCTCCGACCACTGCCGGTCGGGGGCCTTCGTCGTCCCTGGTCGGTGGTCCGGCTACCGCGACCGGTTGAGGAACAGCTCGCGCGCCTCCGCGTAGCGCTGGCGTACCCCGCCCTCGACCTCTGCTTCCAGGACCTGGGTCGAGGCCGACGTCCAGGTCGGCGGCTCATCGGCTCGAGAGAGGGCCCAGGCCGCCTGTCGCGCGGCACCGTCGGCGACGTACTCGCTGGGTGACGGCACCACGACGGGGTGTCCGAGGACGGCCGGTGCGATCCGGCGGACCGCCTCCGACCGCGCTCCACCGCCGATCAGCACCACGCGGCGGGCCTCCGCACCTCGCAGCACGAGCGCCTCGAGGGCGTCGGCCAGCCCGCAGAGCATGCCCTCCACGGCGGCCCGCGCCAGGTTCGCCTGCGTGCTGTTGTCGATCCGCAGCCCGTGGACCGCGCCGGTGGAGTCTGGGTGGTTCGGGGTCCGCTCGCCCTCCAGGTACGGCACCATCACGAGGCCGTCGGCGCCCGCCGGTGCCGAGAGCGCCAGCCGCGAGAGCTCGAGGTGGTCCACACCGAGCATCCGCGCCGTGGCATCGAGGACGCGCGACGCGTTCAGCGTCGCGACCAGCGGCAGGTGCCGTCCGGTGGCGTCCGCGAAGCCGGCCACCGTCCCGGTGGGGTCCCGCGGCGGTACGTCGGCCACGGCGGTGACCACACCGGACGTGCCGATCGAGACGATCACGTCGCCGGGCTTCGCTCCGACACCCAACGCCGCCGCGGCGTTGTCCCCTGTGCCGGCACCGAGAAGGGCCCCCGCAGACGTTTCACCGGGGGACCCGCCGGGGGCGAGCACCTCAGGAACCAGCAGGTCCCGGCCGAACGCGTGCCGCAGGAGGTCGGGCTGGTACTCACCCGTCACCGCGGACCAGTAGCCGGTGCCGCTCGCGTCGCCGCGGTCGGTGCGCAGTGCTGTGATGTCGTCACTGCCCCGCAGCCGCCAGGTCAACCAGTCGTGCGGCAGGCACACCGCGGCGACCCGTGCGGCGGCTTCGGGCTCGTGCTCGGCGAGCCACCGGAGCTTGGTCACGGTGAACGAGGCGACCGGCACCAGGCCGACGGCGTCGACCCAGGCCTGGCGGCCGGCCGAGCCGCCGCCGAGCTCGTCGATCAGCTCGGCCGCGGCCCGGGCCGAGCGGGTGTCGTTCCACAGCAGCGCCGGGCGCACCACCTTCCCGGTCTCGTCCAGGCAGACCATGCCGTGCTGCTGGGCGCCCACCGACAACGCCTCGACGTCGTCGAGTCCCCCGGCCTCGCGGATGGCGACCTGAAGCGCCTCCCACCACGCGTCCGGGTGCACCTCGGTGCCGTCGGGGTGCGGCGCCGAGCCGGCCCGGACCAGCGCACCGGTGCGGGCGTCGCGGACCACGACCTTGCAGGACTGGGTCGACGAGTCGACGCCCGCCACCAGGGGCGAGCCGGGGCTCACCGTGCGCCGAGGACGTGCTCGACGGCGAGCTGGTCGAGCTGGGCGAAGCCGTAGCCGCGCTCGCCCACCCCGTCGGCGTCGAAGTCCTCGAAGGCGGTCGGGTCGTGGAGCAGGTCCTCGTAGGACTCACCGGTCGCCAGGGTCGGCGTGGACAGCTCGAGCACCTTGCTGAAGGCCATCGCCTCCTGCACGTCCGGGTCCGCCCGGAACGCCTGCGCACGCTCCTTGAGCAGCAGGTAGGTCCTCATGTTCGCCGCTGCCGAGGCCCAGACACCGTCCATGTCCTCGGTACGCATCGGCTTGTAGTCGAAGTGACGCGGGCCGTCGTACCGCTCTCCCCCACCGGGTGCGCCGTTCTCGAGCAGGTCGACGAGGAAGAAGGCGTTGAGCAGATCGCCGTGACCGAACACCAGGTCCTGATCGTACTTCGGCCCGTGCTGGCCGTTGAGGTCGATGTGGAACAGCTTCTTCTGCCACAGCGCCTGGGCGATCCCGTGCACGAAGTTCAGGCCGGCCATCTGCTCGTGACCCACCTCGGGGTTCACGCCGACCATCTCGGCGTGGTCGAGCGTGGAGATGAAGGCGAGCGCATGACCGATCGTCGGCAGCAGGATGTCCCCGCGCGGCTCGTTCGGCTTCGGCTCGAGCGCGAAGCGCAGCCCGTAGCCGCGGTCGGTGACGTACTGCGCCAGCAGGTCCAGCCCCTCGCGGTACCGGTCGAGCGCGGCCTGGACGTCCTTCGCGGAGTCGGTCTCGGCCCCCTCGCGACCGCCCCAGAAGACGTACGTCGATGCGCCGAGCTCGGCCGCCAGGTCGAGGTTGCGCATGGTCTTGCGCAGGGCGTACCGCCGCACGTCGCGGTTGTTGCTGGTGAACGCGCCGTCCTTGAACACCGGGTGCGTGAACAGGTTCGTGGTCACCATCGGCACCGCCAGACCCGTCTCCTCGAGCGCGCTGCGGAAGCGCTTGATGTGGGCCTCCCGCGCGCTGCTGTCGCTGCCGAACGGGACCAGGTCGTCGTCGTGGAAGGTGACACCGTAGGCGCCGAGCTCGGCCAGTCGGTGGACGGTCTCGACCGGGTCGACCGGTGCGCGGGTGGCCTCGCCGAACGGGTCGCGCGCCTGCCAGCCGACCGTCCAGAGGCCGAAGGTGAAGCGGTCCTCGGGCGTGGGAGTGAGTGAAGCCATCGGATTTTCCTCTCGGGACCGGCAAGTCTCGGCGAAGCCGAAACTCTTTCGATATGGTTTCGCTGACCCACAGCGTAGGCTCGCTTTGAACGGAGCGTCAAGACCTGCCTTCCAGGTAGAACGCGACCACTTTCGCTTTCGAAAGTTTCTCGATAGCCTGCAGTCGGCGTCGACGCGGGTCGACCCCCGGTAATTTCCCCGAGGAGGGCCCATGGCAGCCAAGGCACGGGCGACCCTGGCGAGCATCGCGGCGCAGGCCGGGGTCTCGCTGCCCACGGTGTCCAAGGTGCTCAACGGCAAGGACGATGTCGCCCCGGCCACCCGCGAACGCGTCCAGCATCTGCTCGACGAGCACAACTACCAGCCGGTCGGCCTCCGCCGGGCGGCACCACAGAGCCTGGTCGACCTGGTCTTCACCGCCCTGGACAGCGCCTGGGTGGTCGAGGTCATCAGGGGGGTCGCGGAGAGCGGCCTCGATGCCGTCGTCTCGTCGATGGCGACCGCGCCGGACGGTCGATGGGCGACCAAGCTGGCGCAGAGCGGTCGGCGCGGGGCGATTCTGGTGACCTCCCACCTCACGCCCGCGGACCTGACAGCGTTGTCCCGAGCGGCCATCCCCCTGGTCGTCATCGACCCGGTCGACCTGCCCTCCCCAGAGATCCCGAGCGTGGGAGCGACCAACTGGGCCGGCGGCCTGGCCGCCACCGAGCATCTCGTCCAGCTCGGCCACCGGCGCATCGCCGCGATCGGGGGGCCACCGGACTTCCTCTGCAGCCGGGCCCGTGTCGACGGCTACCGCGCCGCACTCGAGAGGTCCGGCCTCCAGGTGGATGACGAGCTGGTCCGCTACGCCGACTTCTACCACGAGGGCGGCTACCGGGAGGCCCGTTCGCTGCTCGGCCTGGCCGACCCTCCGACCGCCATCTTCGCCGGCAACGACGAGCAGGCTCTGGGCGTGATCCGGGCCGCGCACGACGCCGGGCTCTCGGTGCCCGAGGACCTGAGCGTCGTCGGCTTCGACGACCTCCCCGTCGCGCGATGGTCCTCACCGCCTTTGACCAGCGTCCGCCAGCCGCTGGCGGACATGGGCAGGGTCGCCGGCCGGATGCTGAAGGACCTGATCGAGGACCGCCCCCTGGAGAACCAGCGGGTCGAGCTCGCCACGCCCCTCGTCCCGCGCGCGTCAACGGCTGCGCCAAGCCGATGAAGACGACAGCGCCGAGCGGCGAGCAGCACACCATCGAACACGGCGCCTACCGGGCGACCATCACCGAGATCGGCGCCTCCCTGCGTGCCCTCGAGCACGACGGGCGCGCGCTCGTCCGCGGGTTCGCCGCCGAGGAGGTCATGCCCCTGTACAGCGGTGCCGTCCTCGCCCCCTGGCCGAACCGGCTGGCCGACGGCAGCTACGAGTTCGACGGCGAGGTCCATCAGCTTCCGCTCAACGAGCCGGACCGCCACAACGCGGTCCACGGGCTCGTCGCGTGGCAACCGTGGGACCTGCGCGACCGGACCGCGTCAGAGGCGAGGCTGGTGACCAGGGTCTGGCCGCGCCCCGGCTACCCCTTCGCCCTGGACCTGGAGATCGGCTATGCCCTCGGCCCGGAAGGCCTCGACATCGAGCTGACGGCCGTGAACACCGGCCCGGGCCCGGCGCCGTACGCCTGCTCGATCCACCCGTACCTCATCGCCGGCGAAGGCGCGGTCGACGACTGGTCCCTCGACCTGCAGGCAGGCGCCTACCTCGACGTGGACGACGAGCGCCTTCTGCCGACCGAGCTGCTCACGGTAGAGGGGAGGCCTTTCGACTTCCGGACAGCCGCGCCGCTGCGGGAGCTCAGCATCGACCACGCGTTCACCGCGCTGGACTTCGACGATGACGGCTGGACCGAGGCCGTGGTCCGGGACGCGGGCAGCCACGGCGTCAGGATCCGCTGGGACCAGGGCTGCCCGTGGGTGCAGGTGCACACCGCCGACCGGCCGGAACCCGTCTACGACCGGAAGGCGCTGGCCGTCGAACCGATGACCTGTCCGCCGAACGCATTCGTCTCGGGCACCGACCTGATCACCCTGCAGCCGGCGGAGTCACGGACGGTGACCTGGCGGATCGCCACCGCGTCGTGACTCCCGCGCTGTCAGACCGGCACCGGCTCTGCGACCGGTCGCTCCTCGACCGACGGTGCGGGCTTGCTCCGGGCTGCGAGTCCGGTTGCGAACACGAGCACCAGCAGGCCGGCGAACGTCATCGCCGTACCTGCCCAGATCGGTGAGGTGTAGCCGAGGCCGGCCGTGATGGTGACACCACCGAGCCAGGCCCCGAGACCGTTGCCGACGTTGAACGCCGAGATGTTGGCCCCCGACGCGAGGGTGGGCGCCTCGGACGCGTAGGTCATGATCCGCATCTGCAGCCCCGGCACCATGGCGAACCCGAACCCACCCATGGCCAGGAGCGAGACGATCGTCGCCACCTTGCTCTCCGCGGTCAGCGCGAACCCGGCAAGAATCACCGCCACGACCGCGAACAGGACGAGCAACGTGCGTGAGAGGTCCTTGTCGGCGGCTCGACCGCCCGCGATGTTGCCGACGACCAGACCGGCGCCGAAGAGCACGAGCAGCCAAGGTACGGCGGACGAGGCGAACCCGCTCACCTCGGTCAGCGTGAAGGCGATGTAGGTGAAGGAGCCGAACACCCCGCCCCAGCCGAGCACGGTGATCGCCAGCGACAACCAGACCTGCGCGTGCGTGAACGCAGTGAGCTCGAGCCGCAGTCGCGGCGCCGCCTGGACCTGCCCGGCGGGGGTACGGATCAGCAGCGCCAGTCCCGCGAGGGCGACGACCCCGATCACGGTGATCGCCCAGAACGCGGAGCGCCAGCCGAACTGCTGGCCCAGAAGGGTCCCGAACGGAACGCCGAGGACGTTGGCGGTGGTGAGCCCTCCGAAGAACATCGCAATGGCCCCGGCCTGCTTGAAGGGAGCCACCATGCTCGCCGCCACGACGGACCCGATGCCGAAGAAGGCGCCATGGCACAGGGCAGCGACCACTCGACCGGTCATCATCACCGAGTAGGTGGGCGCCAGCGCGGAGAGCGCGTTCCCGATGATGAACAGCACCATCAGGCCCATCAGGACGCGTTTCCTGTTGAGCCTCGTCACCGCCGCGGTCAGCAGCACCGCACCGACCGCGACGGTCAGCGCGTAGCCCGAGATCAGCCACCCGGCGGCCGCCTCGGAGACGTCGAAGTCAGCGGCGACCTCGGGCAGCAGGCCCATGATGACGAACTCGGTGAGTCCGACGCCGAAGCCCCCGATGGCGAGGGCGAGTAGTCCGAGAGGCATGCGGTTCCTTGCTTGACTGCTAGAGTTACGGAGCGTCTGCAACTAAAAGCGGACGCGGGATAGATAGTTGCACACGCGTTATATCCGCGCAAGCCGGATAAGGCTGTCCGTCTGCGCGGACGGGCACCGGCAGGGAGGAACACGGCGATGGGCATCTCCGACAACGCGGTCCAGCTACGCGCCCAGGGCTGGCGTACGCTGGCCGCCCTTCACGGGCGGATCGAGGCGGCGCTGGAGAAGGAGCTGCACTCGAACCACGACCTCTCCGTCGTGGAGTACACCGTCCTCGACGCGCTCTCACGCCAGGACGGCTGGCACATGCGGATGCAGCAGCTGGCGGGCGCCACCGCGCTTTCGAGCAGCGCCACGACCCGCCTGGTGAATCGACTCGAAGAGCGCGGCCTCCTGACCCGCGTGCTGTGCGACGAGGACCGGCGCGGGATCTACACCGAGCTCACGAAGCATGGCTGGGCGCTCTTCGAGGCGGCCCGACCGACCCACGACAAAGTCCTCGAGGACACGCTCACCGAGGCCGAGCAGACTCCCGAGCTGGCCCCCCTCGTCGCCGCGCTGAACCAGCTCACCTGGTCCGCGAGCAACTGACCATGGCCCTGATCCGCTGCGACTTCTTCTCCGACGCGCTCGAGCTCAGCACGTCGATGACCGTGATCTTGCCGCAGGCAACGTCGAGCCAGATCGGCATGACGGGCACGGTCCGGAGCTCGGCGCCGCCGGTCCTCTACCTTCTGCACGGGCTGAGCGACGACGACACGATCTGGACCCGCCGTACCTCGATCGAGAGGTACGTCGCCGAGCTGGGACTGGCCGTGGTGATGCCGCAGGTCAACCGCAGCTTCTACGCGGACGAGGTGCACGGCAACCGGTACTGGACGTTCCTGTCCGAGGAGCTGCCGACCATCGTCAAGGGCTTCTTCAACGTCTCCGACCGTCGCGAGGACACCTTCGTCGCCGGCCTCTCCATGGGTGGGTACGGCGCCATGAAGTGGGCGCTACGCCGGCCCGAGCGGTTCGCCGCAGCGGCCAGCCTCTCCGGCGCACTGGACGTGTCCCGACTGCTCGACGCCGACCCGGACCGGCGCAGCCTGCACCACGTGTTCGGCGACACAACGACCCTCGGACCCGACGACGACCTGCTGCGGCTCCTGGAGGCGGCAGACCCCGAGTCCCTCCCCCGGCTCTACGTCTGCTGCGGCACCGATGACGAGCTGATCGACGACAACCACCGGTTCCTCACGGCGGCCGAGAGCTCGGGGGTCGCCGTCACCTCCGACCTCGGCCCTGGCGACCACGAGTGGGGCTACTGGGACCGGGCGATCCAGGACGTGCTCGCCTGGCTGCCCCTGCGCTGACCACGGGGGTTTACTCGGCTGCGGCGGCGTGCCACGGTGGAGGTCCAGCCCTTCGGGAGGTGCGGACCATGACCGAGCAGACCCATCACGCCGAGTGCCCTGACTGCCACGCCCTCGTCGCCGATCTCGACGCCCACAAGCGGTGGCACAGCCGCGTGGTCGCCGACATCGCCAGCGCCGTCGAAAAGGCCGAGCGCCGCCTCGCGGAGTCCCGGTAGCCCCCAGCTCGTCGGCGTCAGCCCTCGGCTTCGAGCACGTGGCCCAGTGCCCGTGCCAAGGTGGCGATCTCGCGATCGCTCAGGTGGCGGGTGAAGTGGTCCTCGATGGCCTGCAGGTACGTCGGCGCGGCGGCACGTAGCCGACGGCGCCCCTCTGCGGTGATCACGGCGAACGAGGATCTCTTGTCGTCGGGGTTCGCCTGCCTCTCCACGAGGCCGGCACGTTCCAGCTCGGAGACCACCCGACTCACGCGCTCACGACTCAGGACCACCTGCTCCCCCAGCTCGGTCATCCTCAGCCGACGGTCCGGGGCGCCGTTGAGCACCAGCAGCACGTCGTACCACGAGATGGGCAGCCCACTCCCGGCCAACGCACGCTCGAGCTTCGGCACCACGGCAGCGTGCACCCGCAGCAACGCCGACCAAGCCGCCACGCGATCAGTCTCTTGCCTCATGGGGACACCCTAACGAGATACGTGCTCCCGCACGCACCTTGAATCGTCGATGTTGGCGGAGTATAAATGTGCGTGCGCACACACCTGTGCGATAGGAGGACCTGAGGAGGGCCCCATGACTGACTCAACCACCGACGCTCCGATCCGTGAGCGGGACGGCGTCGTCCTGCCAGGGTCGGGGACCTGGGACATCGATCCCGGGCACGCCGACGTCGCCTTCACCGGGCGTCACTTCATGCTCACCAAGGTCCGCGGACGTTTCACGGACGTCCGCGGCTCCATCACGATCGCGGACGACATCGAGGACTCGCTGGTCGACGTGACCATCGGGATGGCCAGCGTCGAGTCGGGAAACCAGACCCGCGACGAGCACCTGAGGTCGCCTGAGCTCTTCGACGTCGAGCAGTTCCCCGAGGCGACGTTCCGCAGCGTGAGCGTTGACTGGCGAGGCAGCCGAGGCGTCGTCCTCGGCGACCTGACCATCCATGGCGTCACCCGGCGGGTGCCTCTGGAGGTGAGCTTCGAGGGCTACGTCCGTGACCCCTGGGGTGGCGACCGTGCGGTCTTCTCGGCGAGGACGCAGGTGAACCGCGAGGACTTCGAGGTCACCTGGAACGTGGTCCTCGAGACGGGTGGCGTCATGGTCAGCAAGGACATCTCGATCGAGGTCGAGATCGAGACGGTCCTGCGCGCCGACGACAAGTGACCCCCGAACGGTTGCCCGGGCCCGCTGCGACGAAGGCCCGGGCAAGGGTCACTGCGAGGTCGGGAAGTTGTAGCTGGCCAGGTTCGGCCGCTCGCTGCGCGGCCAGCGAGCGGTGACGACCTTGGCGCGGGTGTAGAAGCTGACCCCCTCGGGGCCGTGCACGTGCTTGTCCCCGAAGAGCGAGTCTTTCCAGCCGCCGAAGGAGTAGTAGGCCATCGGCACAGGAACCGGGACGTTGATGCCGATCATCCCGACCTTCACGCCGCGCTGGAACCGACGGGCAGCCTCGCCGCTGTTGGTGAAGATCGCCGTGCCGTTGCCGTAGGGGTTGGCGTTGATCAGCGCAATCGCCTCGTCCACGTCGCCGGCCCGGACGACTGACAGGACGGGGCCGAAGATCTCCTGCCGGTAGACGTCCATGTCCGTGGTCACCCGGTCGATCACGGTGGGGCCCACGAAGAAGCCGTTCTCGTGCCCGGGTACGACGAAGTCGCGACCGTCGACGGTGATGTCGGCGCCCTGCGTCTCGCCGGATCCGATCAGCCCCACAATCCGCTGCTGTGCCTCGCGGGTCACCACCGGACCCATCTCGCTGCTCTCGTCCTGACCCGCACCGACCTTGACTGCGCGGGCATGGCCGTTGACCGCCTCGACGAGCCGGTCGCCCGCATCCCCGACGGCAACTGCGGCGGAGATCGCCATGCAGCGCTCGCCGGCCGAGCCGAACGCGGCGGCCGCCAGGTGCGAGGCGGCGAAGTCGATGTCGGCGTCGGGCAGGATGATGGCGTGGTTCTTGGCGCCGCCGAGGGCCTGCACCCGCTTGCCGTTGGCGGTGCCCCGCTCGTGGATGTACCTCGCGATCGGGGTCGACCCGACGAAGGAGACCGCGGCGATCTCGGGGTGGTCGAGGATCGCGTCCACGGCGACCTTGTCGCCGTGCACC
>JBFIWG010000023.1:0-18765 GCA_041606495.1 Nocardioidaceae bacterium | reverse complement strand
GCGCTGGCCGAACGGGCGGTCGGCCTGGGCGTGGACCGGCGCAGCGTGCTGATCGACCCGGCGCACGACTTCGGCAAGAACACCTGGCACTCCCTCGAGCTCACCCGCCGCCTGGACGAGATGGTGGCGACCGGTTGGCCCGTGCTGGTCTCCCTGTCGAACAAGGACTTCGTGGGCGAGACCCTGGACCTGCCGATCGGGGAGCGGTTGATGGGGACGCTCGCCGCCACGGCGGTGAGCGCCTGGCACGGAGCACAGGTCTACCGCGTCCACGAGGTGCGCCAGACCAGGCAGGTGCTGGACATGGTGGCCAGCATCAGGGGCACCCGCCCGCCTTCGATGGTCGTCCGCGGGCTGGCCTGAGCCACTCCGCCGACCGGCTACTGTCGCGCTGTGATCGTCGCCGCCGTCGTCTGCCCGAACCCGCCGCTGCTCTTTCGCGAGCTGACCGGGCAGCAGGACGTGGCGGTCGAGCTGAGGGCGGCGTGCCTCTCGGCGCTCAGCACCGCCATCGGCGCCGGCGTGGACAGCGTGGTCGTGGTCGGCGGTTCTGACAGAACCGGATCCTGGGACCCCGCCCTGCAGCCGGAGGTGCGTCGGTTCGGTACGACGGGCCCCGTCGAGGCGTCCGGCCTTCCGCTGAGCCTCGGGGTCGGACGGCGGCTCCTCGACGAGGTCGGCTGGACCGGCCAGGTGGAGATGCACGGCATCGCGTGGCGGGCCACCGCCGAGGAGATCGCCGAGCTGGCCGGAAGCATCGCCGGCCGCAACGAACGTCTCGCCCTGCTGGTGCTCGGAGACGGCAGCACCCGTCGCGGGGACAAGGCACCGGGCTACCTCGACGAGCGTGCCTTCGGGTTCGACGAGGAGACCTGTCGGGCTTTGGCCGAGGGCGATGCGGTCGCTCTACGTGACGTGGACCCTGTGCTGGCCGAGGAGCTGATGGTGCTCGGCCGCGCGGCCTTCGGTGTGCTCGGGTCCGTCGCACTCCTCGAGGGTGCGTCGCCGCGAGCGAGCGTGCTCTATCGGGCGGACCCGTTCGGCGTGATGTACGTCGTCGCGCTCTGGCAGAACGACTAGAGCGACTGTCCAGGCGCACGCAGATCGGTGCGCAGAACGGGGCAGGAGGAGGTCCCGCCAGCCGGTTCTGACGTGCCCTGGGTCACGCCATTGAGAGTGCGGAAACGGGCGCTCCGAGCGGTGCCATCACTCGATTTCATTTCCACCTCGGGCCTGTGTATTCTTTGTCGTCGCTTGCCCCTTTAGCTCAGTCGGCAGAGCGTCTCCATGGTAAGGAGAAGGTCTACGGTTCGATTCCGTAAAGGGGCTCTGGGTAGGGAACCTCGTCCAGGTGACTGGACGAGGACCCCGTCCCGGTGGCGGGGTAGCTCAGGTGGTTAGAGCACACGGCTCATAATCGTGGTGTCGCGGGTTCGAGTCCCGCCCCCGCTACTCAGAACCACGAAAGTCGCTGACAGCAGGCGCTGTCGGGCAGACTCGCTTGAAGAACCGGCTGTACCAACGAAAAGAAGAGGCACACCGTGGCCAGCAAGAGCTCCGACGTTCGCCCCAAGATCACCTTGGCCTGCGTTGAATGCAAGGAACGCAACTACATCACCAAGAAGAACCGGCGCAACGACCCGGACCGCATGGAGCTGAAGAAGTTCTGCCCTCGTTGCCGCACGCACACCGACCACCGCGAGACCCGCTGACGGTCGGCCTCAGGCCCTGTTGAGAGAGGGCGGCACCCAGGACGGGTGCCGCCCTCTTTCGCATGCCTACCCACCCCGCTAGCAACGCGGGGTTCGCTTGTAACGCGGGGTTATCGACGCTCTACAAGCGTCAGGAACCTTGCAGTGCGTCACCAGTCCGTGGGAAGTGGCTGGTACGACGGTCCGCCTCCGGCGCCCGGTCCCGCGAGGGCAGCGTCAGCAGCAGCGCCCCGACCACGACGTAGCCGGCCAGCACCAGCAGCGGCACGAAGGCGCCGTTCCCGTCGAAGAACGCCACCGAGCGCAGCGCCGTTCCGGATGCGCCGGGAGGGAGCAGCTGGCCCAGGGTCGACCAGCCCGCCGGCAGCAGCTCTGGCGCCGCGGCTACGGCCGAGAGCGGGTTGCCGAGCAGGAGGATGACCGCGGCGCCCAGGCCGAGACCGGGTGCGCCCAGCAGGTTGTACAACCCCATCAGCAGCAACGCCACGGCCGCGAGGCCCAGCGCGATGACGCCGGAGTTCGCGAGGTAGCTGCCGGCGAGAGCGTCGAGCCACAGCTGGAGCACCGCCGCGAAGGCGAGTCCGGCGCCGATGGCAACGCCCGCCACCCCGAGAAGCCGGGTCCCCCTGCTGCGGAGGCGCAGGCTGAGCGCGCCGGCGGCCGCGATGCCGCCGAGCACCAGCGGGAACGCGCCGGTGCCGAAGACGGCGCCTCGCGGGTCACCGGCCGGGAGCGGGACCACGTCGTTGATGATCGGCGGTGGTCCGCCGCTGGTGATCCGGCTGCCGATCTGGGTGATCAGCTGGGCAGCCGCAGGGCTCCCGGCGGAGGCGACCAGCACCTCGGTGCCCTCGGGCGAGGGGAGGAGGGCGCCGTACACCTCGCGCTCCTCGATCGCGCTGACTGCCTGCTCGCGTGAGGCGACCGGGACGACTTCGATCGCGTCCTGGCCGAGGGCGCCGGACAGCGCGGCCGCGATCTCCTGTGTCACCGGCTCGGGGCCGACGACCGCGACCGGCAGCTGCCGTGGTTCGAGCTGCGAGCTGGGCCAGGCGAAGGCGATCAGCAGCAGGCTGAGCAGGGCGGTCAGGCCGACGACCAGACCCAGGGCTTCGTGTCGGCTCGACGAGGTCTCGTCTGTCATGGCTGACTCCAAACCGAATGGATGTTCTCTGTTCACAAGCGTGCTCTCGTAGGCAATCTGTTGTCAAGAACGAACATTCGTTTTAGTCTCAGCCCCATGCCTAAAGTGAGCGAGGAGCACCGCGCGGCCCGCCGGGACCAGATTCTGGCGGCGGCTGTCCAGTGCGTCGCCCGGGAGGGTTTTCACAAGACGACCATGTCTCACGTGATCGCCGAGAGTGGGCTGTCTGCCGGCGCGGTCTACGGCTACTTCAAGGGCAAGAACGAGATCATCAAGGCGATCGCGGACCTCGCCATCGGAGGGCTCGCGGCCTCGCTGCAGGAGCTGGCGGAGGGCTCGGACCCTGTGTCGCCGGCGGTGGCCCTTGAGACCGCGTTGCAGCACGTCGAGCGGCTGGCGCAGAGCCCGGACGGAGACCTGACCCGGGTGGCGGTGCAGGCCTGGGCCGAGGCCTGTCGCGACGACGAGGTCCGCGAGCTGGCCAGGCAGCGGCTCGCCGACGTCCGGGGCAGCTGGGAGCGGGTCCTCCGCAGATCCCAGCGGGACGGGACGCTCAAGCCCGACCTCGACCCGGCGGCGATGGCGCAGACCATGCTCGGACTGATCCCGGGCTTCGTCCTGCAGCGGCTGATCGTGGGCGACGTCACTGCGACGTCGTACGCCGCCGGCTTCCGGGACCTGATCGCCTGAGATGAGACAGCACGCGACGCCTGGGCGCCGGCGTCGCGGGCGCTGCTAGCGTTCCGCTCATGGCTGTCCACCCCTCGCTCGCCGGACGCACGTTCCCGCCAACGGAGCCCTATGCCGTCTCCCGCGAGAAGATCCTGGAGTTCGCCCGCGCCACCGGGTCCACGTACGACGGCGAGGCGGCCCCGGTCACCTTCCCGATCGTGGTGGCGTTCGGGGCGATGACCGCGCTGATGGAGGACCCCGAGGTGGGGATCTCGCTTCACCGGGTCGTGCACGGCGACCAACGGTTCACCTACACCCGGCCCGTCGTGGCCGGAGACCGCTTGTCTGCCACGCTGACCGTCGACTCGCTGCGTCAGATCGGAGGGGCCGACATCATCGGCACCCGCAGCGAGATCACCGACGCCGACGGCGAGCACGTGTGCACCGCGTTCGCGACGCTGGTGCACCGAGGGGAGGACGCATGAACGTCGGTGACGCACTGCCCACCCAGACCTTCCAGGTCACCCGCGCCGCGCTGGTGCGCTACGCAGGAGCCAGCGGGGACTTCAACCCGATCCACTGGTCCGAGCGCGTGGCCACCTCCGTGGGACTGCCCGGTGTGATCGCGCACGGCATGTTCACCATGGCGCTCGCCGCCCGCGCGCTGGACACGTGGGCAGGCGGGACGGGACGGGTGAAGGAGTTCGGCTGCAAGTTCACCAAGCCTGTGGTCGTTCCCGACGACGACGAGGGCGTCGAGGTCGTGGTCAACGGCACCGTCAAGGACCTGACCGACGACGGCTACCAGGTGGCCCTCGAGGTGACCTGCGCGGGCGAGAAGGTGCTCGGCCTGCCGAAGGCGGTGCTGGTGCGTGGCTGAGCGCCTCGCAGACCACACCACCCTGAGGCTCGGCGGCACCGCCCGTCGGTTCGTCGAGGCCACCACCGAGCAGGAGCTGGTCGACCTGGTCGGTCGGGCCGACGAGAGCGGGGAGAAGATCCTGCTCGTCGCCGGCGGGAGCAACCTCGTGGTCTCCGACGAGGAGTTCCCCGGCACCGTCGTACTCATCCGCACTCGCGGTGTCGACGCCGCGCAGGACATGTGCGGCGGTGCCATGGTGACCGTCGCGGCGGGCGAGAGCTGGGACCCGCTGGTCGCCCACGCCATCGAGCAGGGCTGGGTGGGGATCGAGGCCCTGTCCGGCATCCCGGGCAGCGTAGGCGCGACCCCGATCCAGAACGTCGGAGCCTACGGCCAGGAGGTGTCGGAGACCATCGCCTCCGTGCGCTGCTGGGACCGGCAGGACCGGGCGTACCGCACCTTCGCCGCAGGAGACTGCGGCTTCGGCTACCGCACCAGCCGCTTCAAGGAGAACCCCTCGCGGTACGTCGTTCTCAGCGTCACGTTCCAGTTCCGGCTGGGCGATCTCGGTGCGCCGGTGAAGTACGCCGAGCTCGCTCGCACGCTCGGTGTCGAGGCGGGGCAGCGAGCGCCGATGAGTCAGGTCAGGGAGACCGTGCTCGGGCTACGCCGCGGCAAGGGCATGGTTCTGGACGCCGAGGACCACGACACCTGGAGCGCGGGGTCGTTCTTCACCAACCCGTTCCTGACCGCCGAGCAGCTCGCGCGGCTCCCCGATGACGCGCCGCGCTGGCCACAGCCGGACGGCACCACCAAGACCAGCGCTGCCTGGCTGATCGAGCGCAGCGGGTTCGGCAAGGGCTACGGCAACGAGCGGGTCGCCCTGTCCACCAAGCACACGCTGGCGCTGACCAACCGCGGTGACGCGAGCACGCAGGACCTCGTCGAGCTCGCCGGCGAGATCCAGCGCGGGGTGCACGAGAAGTTCGGGATCTGGCTGGTGAACGAGCCGGTCTTCGTCGGGTGCGAGCTGTCCCGCGTCTGAGCTCAGTACTGGCTGAACCCCGACACGGCGGTGAGGCCGAAGATAACGAACATCCCGATCATGAACAGCACGCCCAGCCCCAGAAGCACGCTCCCGACGATGCCGAGGACGTAGCCCGCCTGTGCCGCGCCGCGGCCGCCGAGGTTGCCCTGCGAGGCGTCGATCTCGCTGACGGTGCGCTTGCCCATCACCCATGCGAACGGGGCGATCAGGCCACAGACCACGATGCCGAGGATGCCCAAAATCAGCACCAGCGTGGACTTCGGGTGGTCGGGGGCGTACTGCATCGGGGCCTGAGGAGCGTAGCCGGGCTGCTGGCCGTACTGGCCGTACCCGGGCTGCTGCGACTGCTGCTCCCAGTATCCCTGCTGTCGGCCTTCCTCGGAGGGCTGGCTCTGCTGCGAGTACGGGTCCTGCGGGGCCTGGTCGTCGCCCGGGTAGTTCGTCATGCCGCTTAGTGTGCCAACCAGTCCTTGATTTCGCGCAGCACCGTGGCCTTCGTGTCTTCCGGGGCTCGTGACGCCCGGACCGACATGGCAGCCAGATCCGCGAGCTGGATGTCGTCGAGGTCGTGGGCGGCCCGCATCGTGGCGTACTGGCCGGCCAGCCGCGATCCGAAGAGGAGTGGGTCGTCAGCGCCCAGTGCCACAGTCGCCCCCGCCTCGAGCAGGGTCGGCAGCGGCACCGAGGTCAGGTCGGTGTAGACGCCCAAGGCGACGTTGGACACCGGGCACACCTCGAGCGCGATGTCCTGCTCCACCAGACGCTCGAGGAGCCATGGATCCTCCGCGGCGCGAACGCCGTGTCCGAGCCGGTCAGCGTGCAGGTCTTCGACGCAGGTGCGGATGCTCGCCGGTCCGACGAGCTCGCCACCGTGTGGGGTGAGCATCAGCCCGGCGCGCTGGGCGATCGCGAAAGCCGGTGCGAACTCGCTCGTCGTGCCGCGTCGCTCGTCGTTGGAGAGCCCGAACCCCACGACGCCCCGGCCGGCGTACTGCGCGGCCAGGCGGGCCAGGGTCCGAGCGTCCAGGGGATGGCGGGTGCGGTTGGCCGCAATGACCACCGCCATGCCCAGCCCGGTCGCCGCCGAGGCCTCGCGGACCGCGTCGAGCACCAGGTCGGTGAAGGCGGTGATGCCGCCGAACCGCGCCGCGAACCCGCTCGGGTCGACCTGGATCTCCAGCCAGCGCGATCCGTCGGCGACGTCATCCTCGGCGGCCTCGCGGACCAGCCGACGGATGTCGTCCTCGGTCCGCAGCACCGACCGTGCGACGTCGTAGAGACGCTGGAACCGGAACCAACCCTTCTCGTCCGCCGCCGAGAGCCTCGGCGGCCAGTCCTCCACCAGGGCGTCAGGCAGGGCGTGACCGTCCCGCTCGGCCAGCTCGAGCAGCGTGGCGTGTCGCATCGACCCCGTGAAGTGCAGATGCAGGTGAGCCTTCGGGAAGTCCGTGAGCGACCGGCTGGGCTCGCTCAACTCAGGCGAACAGCTTCTGCATCCGGCTGATGCCCTCGGACAGGTCGTCGTCGCCGAGCGCGTAGGACAACCGGAGATAGCCGGGGGAGCCGAAAGCCTCGCCGGGGACCACTGCGACCTCGGCCTTCTCCAGGATCAGCTCGGCCAGCTCGGTCGAGGTCTGCGGGGTGACTCCGTCGATGGTGCGCCCGAGCAGCCCCTTCACCTGCGGGTAGGCGTAGAAGGCGCCCGTCGGCACCGGGCACACGACGCCGTCGATCTCATTGAGCATCGACACCATCGTCTTGCGTCGCCGGTCGAAGGCCTTCTTCATCTCGTCCACCGCGGACAGGTCACCGGAGACGGCCGCGATGGCCGCCCGCTGCGCGACGTTGGAGACGTTCGACGTGGCGTGGGACTGGAGGTTGGTGGCCGCCTTGACGACGTCCTTCGGGCCGATCATCCAGCCCACGCGCCACCCGGTCATGGCGTAGGTCTTGGCCACTCCGTTGAGTACGACGCAGCGGTCGGCGAGCTCGGGGACGACGACCGGCACGGAAACCGACTCGACACCGTCGTACGTGAGGTGCTCATAGATCTCGTCGGTGACCACCCACAGACCGTGCTCGACCGCCCAGCGGCCGATCGCCTCGATCTGCTCTCGCGAGTAGACCGCGCCGGTCGGGTTGGATGGCGAGCAGAACAGCAGGACCTTCGTCTTCGAGGTGCGCGCGGCCTCGAGCTGCTCGACGGTGACCAGGTAGTCCTGCGTCTCGTCGGCAAGCACCTCGACCGGCACCCCGCCCGCCAGCCGGATGGCCTCGGGGTAGGTGGTCCAGTAGGGCGCCGGGAGGATCACCTCATCGCCCGGGTCGAGCAGCGTCGCGAAGGCCTCGTAGACAGCCTGCTTGCCGCCGTTGGTGACCAGGATCTGGGCCGGCTCGACCTCGTAGCCGGAGTCGCGCCGGGTCTTCTCGACGATCGCCTGCTTGAGCTCGGGCAGCCCGCCCGCCGGGGTGTACCGGTGGTTGCGCGGGTCGCGGCAGGCCTCGACCGCGGCCTCGACGATGTAGTCGGGGGTGGGGAAGTCCGGCTCGCCGGCGCCGAAGCCGATCACCGGTCGCCCTGCGGCCTTCAAGGCCTTCGCCTTCGCGTCGACCGCCAACGTCGCAGACTCGGCGATACCACCGATCCGCGCGGAGATGCGGTTCTGGGACTGGGCTGCGGGGCTGGTCGACGTTTCGGTCATGGCGCTATCGTTTCACTCACTACCGGGAATCGACACCCGGGTCCGCGCATCGAGCGGCTCACGCGCGCAGGGGTTCCGGCTCGGTTCGACTTAGGCTCGGTCTTCCCCGTAGAATCCTCGTCTTGGTGGTTCTCACCATTGATTGTCATGCCCGCAATCGTTCCGACGTAGGCTCGAACACGTCCGGGAATCGCGGTCACGACGTCGCTGGCGAAGCCGTCGGAGGGCACTAGCTCAACTGGCAGAGCATCGGTCTCCAAAACCGAAGGTTGGGGGTTCAAGTCCCTCGTGCCCTGCAAGGCCCGCTCCCTCACGGGAGTGGGAGAAGGTTCAGTCGGCTACGCAGTTGGAAAGGTGGAGGACAGTGTCGGACAGCCGCTCCGTTTCTTCGTCGAGTGACAAGCGCACCAGTCCTGTCACGTTCTACCGCCAGGTCGTGGCTGAACTGCGCAAGGTCGTGTGGCCCACGCAGCAGCAGCTGATCACCTACTTCCTCGTGGTGCTCGTGTTCGTGCTGGTGGTCATGTCGATCGTCTCGTTGCTCGACCTGGGCTTCGGAAAGCTGGTCTTCGCCGTCTTCGGCGACTGACCCAGCCCTGTCCGGGGCACTCCCCGCGCAGCATCAACAGTGCATCAACAGTGAAGGTGACTGATTAATCGTGTCGCAGCCGTACGACGAACAGCTCGAAGGATCGCCCGAGGGCACGGAGCCCACAGAGGCGCCCGTCGAGCCTGCCGGCGACCAGGCAGTCGACTCCGCAGTGGAGACGTCCGAGGATGTCGACGCGCCGGTGCCCGCTGACGAGGCGCACGAGGTCACCGAGGACACCACGGTCGAGGACCTCGCTGCTGAGGTCGAGCCCGAGACGGCCGACTCGGTCGCCCCTGGGGACGTCGACGTCGCCGAGGAGAGCCAGGCCGATGACGCCGGGGACGCAGAAGACTCCAAGGACTCCGCGGAGGAGGACCCGCTCGAGGAGTTCCGGCGCACCCTCTGGTCCAAGCCGGGTGACTGGTTCGTGATCCACACCTACTCCGGCATGGAGAACCGGGTGAAGGCGAACCTCGAGAACCGCATCACCTCCCTGAACATGGAGGACTACATCCACGAGGTGATCGTCCCCACCGAGGAGGTCGCCGAGATCAAGAACGGTCAGCGCAAGCTCGTCAAGCGCACCGTGCTTCCCGGCTACGTTCTGGTCCGCATGGACCTCACCGACGAGTCCTGGGCCGCCGTTCGGCACACCCCGTCGGTGACCGGCTTCGTCGGGCACAGCCACCAGCCGGTGCCGCTGAGCCTGACCGAGGTCGAGAACATGCTGGCCCCGGCCGTGACCGCAGAGGTCGAGGCCGCCGCTCCCGAGCAGGCCGGCGTCGCGACCGCCACGAAGAAGAAGGTCGAGGTCGCGGACTTCGACGTCCAGGACTCGGTCATGGTCGTCGACGGCCCGTTCGCCACGCTTCACGCGACGATCACCGAGATCAACGCGGACACGCAGAGGGTGAAGGCCCTCGTCGAGATCTTCGGCCGGGAGACCCCGGTCGAGCTGAGCTTCAGCCAGATCCAAAAGGTCTGACACTCGGTCGCACGACCTCGAAGCTCGCAACCTAGTTACATCACGTAAGGACCCAAGGAAACATGCCTCCCAAGAAGAAAATCGCAGCGCTCGTCAAGGTGCAGCTGCAGGCCGGGGCGGCCACTCCTGCACCGCCGGTGGGTACCGCTCTCGGTCCCCACGGCGTCAACATCATGGAGTTCTGCAAGGCCTACAACGCGCAGACCGAGTCGATGCGGGGCAACGTCGTCCCCGTTGAGATCACGATCTACGAGGACCGTTCGTTCACCTTCATCACGAAGACGCCGCCGGCGGCTGAGCTGATCAAGAAGGCCGCAGGCCTGCAGAAGGGCTCGGGCGTCCCGCACAAGGAGAAGGTCGGCAAGCTGACCAAGGACCAGGTGCGCGAGATCGCGACGACCAAGCTGCCCGACCTGAACGCCAACGACATCGATGCAGCGATGAAGATCGTCGAGGGCACCGCCCGCTCGATGGGCATCACGACCGACTGACCTCGGTCTACCCGCACCACCCAGAAACCGTGGCAGGGCCGCTGACGCGCCCCAACGACCACACCTGGTACCAGCCCCACAGAAAGAGGGAACCAGTCATGCAGCGCAGCAAGACGTACCGCGCCGCGTCGGAAGCATTCGACAAGGACGAGCTGTACACCCCGCTCGCGGCGATCAAGATCGCCAAGTCGGGCAGCAAGAAGAAGTTCGACGAGACCGTCGACGTAGCGATGCGCCTCGGCGTTGACCCCCGCAAGGCGGACCAGATGGTCCGCGGCACGGTCAACCTGCCGCACGGCACCGGCAAGACCGCCAGGGTCCTGGTCTTCGCCAACGCCGAGAAGGCCGAGGCCGCTCGCGAGGCGGGCGCCGACATCGTCGGCGGCGACGAGCTGATCGAGAAGGTCAACGGCGGATGGCTCGACTTCGACGCCGTCGTCGCCACCCCGGACATGATGGGCAAGGTCGGTCGCCTCGGCCGCGTCCTCGGTCCCCGTGGCCTCATGCCGAACCCGAAGACCGGCACCGTGACGCCGGACGTGGCCAAGGCCGTGTCCGACATCAAGGGCGGTAAGATCGAGTTCCGCGTGGACCGTCACGCGAACCTCCACTTCATCATCGGCAAGACCTCGTTCTCCGAGGCGCAGCTCGCGGAGAACTACGCGGCCGCCCTCGAAGAGGTGCTCCGTCTCAAGCCGTCCAGCTCCAAGGGCCGCTACCTGAAGAAGGTCACCGTCTCCACGACGATGGGCCCGGGCGTCCAGGTCGACCCGAACCGCACGCGCAACGTCGCGAGCGACGAAGAGGTCTGAGCCTCAGTCCCAGACACACGAGAGCCGGTCACCCCGTGGGTGACCGGCTCTCGTCGTCTGGTGGTCCTCAGTCCACGCCAGCCCGGACCCAGACCCGGGCCCAGTCCGGGCCCAGTCGGGCTCAGTCCACGAAGACGCGCTCGTCGACGAGCTTCTCGACCACGACCTGACCGTCCTGGTCGAAGCGGCTCTGGTCGAAGTGCTTGGTGAACTCGAGATCGATGCCCGTCTCGCCGGCGCGGTTCTTCTCGATGGTGAGCACTGCCCAGTGCTTGAAGCGCTCGGCGTTGCCGATGTCGTAGACGAGGTGGTGGCGGGCCACGACGTCGAACTTGTTGTTGAGGATCAGCACGGTGTCCGCCTCGTAGGCGAGGGCCGAGGAACCGCGCAGGTGGCTCACCCGCATGCGCTTGCCCGACGACAGGCCGTCCTTGTCGCTGGCCACCACGGCCACGACTGGGATGTCGTTGTCGAGAGCCATGTCCTTGAGGCCCTCGACCACGAGTGTGACGCGGTCGTTCTCGGACGAGGGGCCGTCGGGCACCTTGACCTTCTGCAGGTAGTCCACGAAGACAACGGGGAGCTGGCCGGTGCTGTGCTTGACCTCCTCGACGGCGTCGCGGATCACGTCGAGTGAGGTGCTGCTGCCAGTCGACCGGTGCAGCACGATCCGGTCGGCGTACTCCTGGACGGCCTGCACGGCCTCGACGCCGCCGGCGGTGTCCGCCAGCCTGTCGACGAGGGAGCCCGTGCGACCGTCGGACGCCTCGAAGGAGGCCCGCAGACGGCCGAGCCTTGGCGCCTCGACGCCTGCCCTTTCGCCAGCCTCCAGGGCGACGAGGCGTACCAGCAGGCTCTGCGGATAGTGCTCGAAGGAGAAGAACAGGACGGAGCGGCCCGAGCGGGCCACGTTTCGGGCGACCTGGAGTGCCCAGGTCGTCTTGCCGAGGCCCTGAGGGCCTGCCAGAAGCACGAGCTCGCCCGAGCGGAACCCGCCTCCCAGGTTCTTGTCGAGGATGCCGAAGCCGGTCGGCCAGATCCGGGCGGCGGCGTGCGAGCCGGCGCGGAGCCTGTCGTCGGCCTGCTCGAGCACCCCGGTCAGGGATTGCAGGGATAGGTCCATCCCCTCATTGCAACAGAGCAACCGCGACGACGTACCCGCTTTACCGCAAATCGGGCGGCTGGACTCGATTTGGAGTACGACGGGCCGGTCGCGTATCGTTCCTGCTTGAAACCAGAGACCGCCGGTTGTCGGCGTGCCCGAACTCGTCCCGAGATCAGGTGCCCGGCTGAAGGTCCCGCGAAGCGGGCGGCCTGCGCAGGTGACACCGAGTGACGAGCTGGTCCGTGTGATTCAGCGTGTACGCCCTGTGCCTCCTGTGCCAGGGCGTTTTTCGATTCCAGGGCTCGACGCGGTCTCCGGCCACCGTGAAACACAAGTGTTCATGAACGGTCATGAAACGCGGAAGGAGACCCATGGCGCGGCCAGACAAGACAGCAGCCGTTGCAGAGCTCGTGGAGTCGTTCCAAGAGTCTGCAGGTGCTGTGCTGACCGAGTATCGCGGTCTCACCGTTAAGCAGCTGCAGGACCTGCGGCGCGCTCTCGGCGAGAACGCCAACTACGCCGTGGTCAAGAACACGCTCACCCAGATCGCTGCCACCGAGGCGGGTGTCGAGGGATTCGACGACCTGCTCGTCGGCCCGACCGCCATCGCCTTCATCAACGGCGACGTGGTCGAGGCAGCCAAGGGTCTGCGTGACTTTGCCAAGGCAAACCCATCCCTCGTTATCAAGGGCGGCGTCCTCGACGGCAAGCCGCTCGACGCGAAGGAGATCGCCAAGCTTGCAGACCTCGAGTCGCGTGAGGTTCTCCTCGCGAAGCTCGCGGGCGGCATGCTGGCGTCGCTCAGCCAAGCCGTCTACCTGCTCAACGCGCCGATCGCCCAGGCCGCCCGTCTCGCGGGTGCGCTGCAGGCCAAGGCCGAGCAGGACCCGTCGATCCTCCAGGGTGGTGCCGGCGAGCCGGTTGCCGCGTCGGACGACGCCTCGAACGAGGCCGCGGAGGACACCGCAGAGGCACCGGCAGACGCCGACGCCACTGTGGCCGAGGAGGCGACCGAGGCTCCGGCCGAGGCTGCTTCCGAGGAGACCACCGAGGCCTGACGGCCGAGGACCGACCAATCACCCACGGTTCGGGCGGGGACCCGCGCGAACCGCACGTCAGTAACACAGAGAGAGGAACCGCCACCATGGCGAAGCTCACCACCGACGAGCTGCTTGACGCTTTCAAGGAGATGACCCTCCTCGAGCTCAGCGAGTTCGTGAAGCAGTTCGAAGACACCTTCGGCGTCACCGCTGCGGCCCCGGTTGCCGTTGCTGCCGCCCCGGCTGCCGGCGGCGCCGGTGCCGAGGCCGCCGCTGCCGAGGAGCAGGACGAGTTCGACGTCGTGCTCGAGGCTGCCGGCGACAAGAAGATCAACGTCATCAAGGAGGTGCGCGGACTCACCAGCCTCGGTCTCAAGGAGGCCAAGGAGCTCGTTGAGGCTGCGCCCAAGGCCATCCTCGAGAAGGTCAACAAGGAAGCCGCTGACAAGGCGAAGGAGGCCCTCGAGGCCGCCGGCGCCACCGTGTCGGTCAAGTGACCTTGAGCTGAATCTGGCGGTCTGCAACAGACCTGCCGCAAACGGCGGTCGTCCCTTCGGGGGCGGCCGCCGTTTCTGTTCTCGTACGAACCAGCAGGCTCCGGGCGATGCCGTCGGCGGCGGTGCCGCGACGGGTCAGGGTGACCTGTTGTTGCTCGTCCTGAACGATGCGATGTGCCGTAACGGGTCAGCGTGACCGGTTGCGACGCGACACCGCGCGGGTACGACGGGACGGTACGACGGCCGCGATCACGAAGGGACCGGCCGACGCCAGAGCCGTGCCCGCCTCAACTCGGCCCGATACCCCGAAGCCGGAGGGTCACGCATTGGACCCGGCCGTCCGCTTTGTGACATATGTGTCATCGACGTGACGCTCGGGCATCGCACGCGTAACTTGGCGCCCGTTTACTCGTTGGTAATCACGGGCAGAAGGTGGCAGAGGGGCCACCTGCGCCTTTGCCGGACTTAGTCCTAGTTTCGCGTGACAAGGGAGGGGTGCTCGTGGGCGTCGAGATCAAGGTCGATGGACTTACCAAGTCCTTCGGGAAGCAGCTCATCTGGGGCGACGTCTCGTTGACGATCCCCGCTGGTGAGATCTGCGTGATGCTGGGCCCTTCGGGCACCGGCAAGTCCGTCTTCCTGAAGACGATCATCGGTCTGCTCAAGCCCGACCGGGGCAGCATCGTCATCGAGGGCCTCGACATCGCGAGCTGCTCGGAGAAGGACCTCTACGAGATCCGGAAGCTGTTCGGCGTGCTGTTCCAGGACGGCGCGATGTTCGGCTAGATGAACCTCTACGACAACGTCGCCTTCCCGCTCCGCGAGCACACCAAGAAGTCCGAGTCGGACATCCACAAGATCGTCATGGAGAAGATGGACCTCGTCGGTCTCATCGGAGCCGAGGACAAGCTCCCGGGCGAGATCTCCGGCGGTATGCGCAAGCGGGCCGGCCTCGCACGCGCGCTTGTCCTCGACCCTGAGATCGTGCTGTTCGACGAGCCGGACTCCGGCCTGGACCCGGTCCGGACGGCGTTCCTGAACCAGCTCATCGTCGACCTCAACGCCCAGATCGACGCGACGTTCCTGATCGTCACCCACGACATCAACACCGCGCGCACGGTGCCCGACAACATCGGGCTGCTGTACCACAAGCACCTGGCGATGTTCGGTCCCCGCGAGATGCTGCTCTCCAGCGAGGAGCCGGTGGTGCGCCAGTTCCTCAACGCCCAGCGGGTCGGCCCGATCGGCATGTCCGAGGAGAAGGACGCCGACGAGCTCGCCAACGAGAAGGACCAGGAGCTGCCTCCGCTTCCCCCGATCCCGATGCAGCTCGAGCCGTCGAACGGCATGCCGCGGCGCAGCCAGCGCGAGCCCGGGGCCTGGTGCCGCGACAACGGCGTGACGCCCCCGCCCGGGTCGTTCGACCAGAACATGTCCATGGCTCCCGGGGCCTGATCGATGTCCTCGATCACCTACTCGAAGGTCCTCGCGCCTGTCGGGACGGCCGGCAAGCTGTTCGCCTTCGGTCTCGACGTCGCGCGCGGCCTCTTCCGGCGCCCCTTCCAGCTGCGGGAGTTCCTGCAGCAGGCCTGGTTCATCGCCTCGGTCACAATCGTCCCCACCGCCCTGGTCGCGATCCCGTTCGGTGCCGTCATCGCCCTCCAGGTCGGCGGCCTGATCAAGCAGTTCGGTGCCCAGTCGTTCACCGGCTCGGCCGCCGTCCTCGCCGTGGTCCGAGAGGCAGGTCCGATCGCCACCTCCCTGCTGATCGCGGGAGCCGGTGGTTCGGCCATCGCCGCCGACCTCGGAGCGCGCAAGATCCGCGAGGAGCTCGACGCGATGATGGTGCTGGGCATCGACCCGATCCAGCGGCTCGTCGTACCTCGCGTCCTGGCCACGATGCTGGTCGCGGTGTTCCTCAACGGGCTGGTCAGCGTCGTGGGTGTCGCCGGAGGCTACGTGTTCAACGTCGTCCTCCAGGACGGGACGCCAGGTGCCTACCTAGCAAGCTTCACGGCCTTGGCGCAGCTACCGGACCTGTGGCAAGGCATGGCGAAGGCGTTGGTGTTCGGCCTGATCGCGGCGATCGTCGCGGCCTACAAGGGCATGAACGCCGCCGGTGGCCCGAAGGGTGTCGGTGACGCGGTGAACGAAGCCGTCGTCATCACCTTCATGTTGTTGTTCGTCGTGAACTTCGTGATGAGCGCGATCTACTTCCAGCTCGTCCCGCCGAAGACAGGTTGATCGCGATGTCGAACGTAGGTACGACGCTGAGGTCGATGTACCAGAAGCCGATGAAGTCCCTGGACAACCTGGGCGAGGAGCTGGCCTTCTACGTGAAGGCTCTCGCCTGGACCCCGCGGACGATCCGCCGCTACAAGAAGGAGATCATGCGCCTCCTCGCGGAGGTGACGCTCGGCTCGGGCGCTCTCGCCGTGATCGGCGGCACCGTCGGCGTGATCACCGCGATGGCGTTCTTCACCGGCACCGAAGTCGGGCTCCAGGGCTACGCGGCCCTGAACCAGATCGGCACCGCCGCCTTCTCCGGGTTCGTCTCGGCGTACTTCAACACCCGGGAGATCTCGCCGCTCGTGGCCGGGATCGCGCTCGCGGCGACCGTCGGCTGCGGTTTCACCGCCCAGCTCGGCGCGATGCGGATCTCCGAGGAGGTCGACGCCCTCGAGGTGATGGCCATCCCGTCGCTGCCGTTCCTGGTGACGACCCGCATCATCGCGGGCCTGATCGCGATCGTCCCGCTCTACGTGGTGGGCCTGCTCTCGTCGTACTTCGCGACGCGACTCACCGTGACCCAGTTCTTCGGGCAGAGTGCGGGCACCTACGACCACTACTTCAACCAGTTTCTGCCACCCGGTGACGTCTTGTGGTCGTTCGGCAAGGTGCTGGTCTTCGCCGTCGTCGTGATCCTGATCCACTGCTACCACGGCTACACCGCCTCGGGCGGACCCGCCGGGGTGGGTCTTGCCGTGGGCCGTGCAGTTCGGACGTCCATCGTCGCCATCAACGTCATCGACCTGTTCCTGTCGATGGCGATCTGGGGTACGACGACCACCGTCAGGTTGGCCGGCTGACGTCATGACCCGAGCACACCAAGGAGTTCAGGCTGCCGTCGCGATCGAGCGCAGGGTGCTCGGCGACCGGCGTGGGCCGGACTGCCTCAGCCTGCCCAACCCTCCCTTCTCACAGCAGAACCTGCCGCCCGCCTCCGCGATGCCCGACATCGAGGACGGCGTCGACGAGCCCATCGGGAAGAACAACATGCGCGAAACCCCAACAGCCCTGAGCGCCCTGCTCCTCGGCCGGCCGACCACGGAGAGGGAGCTGGTCCTGCGATGAGCGCCAAGACGATCCTCGCTCGAGGCTCCTACAAGGTCCTCGGCGTCACCTTTCTGGCGATGCTGCTGCTCTTCGTGTGGCTGACCTACGCGATCTTCACCAAGAAGTTCGTCGACTACGTCCCGGTCACGCTGCAGACCTCCAAGATCGGCCTGCAGCTTCCCGCCTTCGCGGATGTGAAGATCCGCGGCGTCATCGTCGGTGAGGTCCGCACCATCGCCTCCGACGGTGACGGAGCCCGCCTCGAGCTGGCCATCAAGCCCCACGAGGTCGACACGATCCCGGCGAACGCGACGGCCAGGATCCTGCCGAAGACGCTCTTCGGGGAGAAGTACGTCGCCCTGCAGATTCCGGCTCAGGCGGCTCCGGACCCGATCGCCGCGAACGACGTGATCACCGAGTCCGAGGTCGCGATCGAGGTCGAGCAGGTGCTCAACGACGTCTACCCGCTGCTGCGCACCGTCCAGCCCGCTGAGCTCAACTACACGCTCACCGCGATGGCCACCGCCCTCGAGGGGCGCGGCGAGGACCTCGGCAACAACCTGGTTGTGCTCAACGACTACCTCGAGCGCACCAACCCGCAGATCCCCGCCTTCATCGAGGACCTTCGGCTGCTCGGGCAGGTGTCGGAGAACTACGCCCAGGTCATGCCGGAGCTGGCTCGCCTGCTGCGCAACAGCGTCACGACCGGCAACACCTTCGTCGAGCAGGAGCAGAAGATCCAGGCACTGTTCAACGACGTGGCCGGCTTCTCCTCTACCTCGAAGGACTTCCTGGAGCAGAACGGCGACAACATCATCCGGCTCGGCGAGCTCGGCCAGGCCACCCTCCCGACCTTCGCCCGGTACTCACCCGAGTACCCCTGCCTCCTCCAGGGCATGGCCGGCTGGATCCCGCAGATGAACAACGGCTGGCGCGGTCACACGCTGCACATCAACCTCGAGACGCTGGAGAAGCAGCCCACCGGCTACTCGTCGGACGACGACCCCGAGTACAACGCCAAGAACGGGCCGCACTGCGAGACGTTGCCCAACGTGCCGTACTCGCAGGCCAACCCCGGCCCGCAGCCGGCGCCCGGCGTCGTGGACGACGGCGTCGAGGACGACCACAACCACTACCGCGCGGCCACCTCGTTCGACCTGACCTCCGGCTTCGCCGGAACGGCCGCCGAGCGCTCGGTGGTCGCAGCAATAGCCGCACCTGTGATGGGAGTCCCCGCGGATGAAGTGCCCGACGTGGCCAGCCTGCTCTTCGGCCCGCTCGCTCGCGGGATGGAGGTGAACGTCCGATGAGCCTGCTCGACGCAAGAACCGCCAGCGACGCGGTCAAGCT
The DNA here is from genome assembly GCA_041606495.1 of Nocardioidaceae bacterium. Lineage (GTDB taxonomy): Bacteria > Actinomycetota > Actinomycetes > Propionibacteriales > Nocardioidaceae > Nocardioides_C. The sequence continues at coordinate 417 of JBFIWG010000023.1, read as the reverse complement.
GCTGATCTTCATCGTGGTGACCACGCTGGCTACCAGCCTCCTCGTCGTGACGATCGGCAACATCACCTTCGGGGACACCAAGCAGTACAAGGCGGTCTTCAGCGACGCGACGGGTGTCGTGAACGGCGACGACGTGCGCATCGCGGGTGTGAAGGTCGGCAACGTCGAGGACATCGAGATCTTCGACCAGGACAAGGCCGTGGTCACCTTCAAGGTCGACTCGGACTCGCAGCTCACCGCGAGCACCAACGCGACGATCCGCTACCGCAACCTGGTCGGCCAGCGCTACATCGCGTTGACGCCCGGGGTCGGGAGCCCGTCCATCCTGCGCGAGGGTGACACGATCCCGCTCAAGCAGACCTCGCCGGCGCTGGACCTGACCGTGTTGTTCAACGGCTTCAAGCCGCTGTTCGAGGC
>JBFIWG010000022.1:0-19094 GCA_041606495.1 Nocardioidaceae bacterium | reverse complement strand
TCCCGCTGCGGAAGCCGAACTCGGGCGTGCCAGCCGCCAGGACGAGCGTCGCGTCGTGACCGGTGCGGCCGTGACGGCCCGCCCGCTGCCAGCTGCCCTGGCCCAAGGTACGCCGCTGCGGCGATCGCTCCCGGACCCAGCGACCGGTGAGGTCGAGGAGCTCGGTCGCCTCGGCGCCGATCGGCAGCACGGACCGAACCGCACCCACGACGAAGTCACCCTCGCCGGTGTTGGTGAGTGTGCTCCGCATCTCGACGATGCCCTCGTCGGTGAGCGCCAGACGGCACCTGATGGAGAGGCCGGCCTCGTTGTCGGACGCCCGGAGCTCGACGCCGCCGTCCTCGTTCGTCAGCGACCAACCGGTGAAGCGGGGCGCCCAGGCCCCCGCCTCACCGAGCCGGATCCCCTCGACCGCCGGAGTTCCGGTGAACCCGGTCACCGTCTCGGGCAGTACGCCGAGCCAACGAGGCTCGTCGAGGGCACTGTGCGGCGATGCCGGAGTGCGGGCACCGATGAGGTCGGAGACGTCCTCGTCGGTCATCGGTCCGAGGTCGGCACCCCAGTGCAGCACCACCGGGACCTGCGTCCCGGAGGTGTCCTCGCATAGAGCGAGCAGCAGGCTGCTGCCTGCTGCTCGCCTGTAGTAGGACGTGGTCAACTTCTACCCCTTGACGGCTCCTGCGGTCAGTCCGCGGACAAAGTACCGCTGGAGGCCGAAGAACACGATGAGGGGCACAAGCATTGAGATGAACGCACCCGCAGTGAGCAGCTCGGCGCCCTGACCCTGCGTACCGAGCAGGCTTGCGAGGTTCACGATCACCGTCGACTTGTCACCCGATCCCAGGAACAGCAGCGCGATCAGCAGATCGTTCCAGACCCACAGGAACTGCAGGATCGCGAACGCTGCCAGCACCGGCAGCGACATCGGCACGATCAGCCGCCAGAACGTCTGGAAGTGCGTCGCTCCGTCGATCTTCGCCGACTCGATGACGGTCCGGGGCAGCGTGCTCATGTAGTTCCGAATCGTGTAGATCGCCAGTGGCATACCGAAGCCGGTGTGCAGCACCCAGATCGCGAGGAACTCACCGGTGATCCCGAAACCTCGGGGACCGAACAGGTTGAGCAGCGGAACGAACGCCGCCTGGATCGGCACCACCATGAGCGCCACGATCAGGATGAACACGACGTCCTTGCCGCGGAAGCTCATGAAGGTGAACGCGTACGCCGCGAAGGCGGCGAACATGATCGGCAGGATCGTCGCGGGGACCGCCACGACGACGCTGTTGATGAACGACCCGGCCATGTCCTTGCCGTCGAGCACCTGCGTGTAGTTGCGGATGGTCCAGTCCGTGCTGAACGGGTTCAAGACCGCCGACCACCAGCCACTGCGCTCGATCTCGATCCTGGGTCGGAACGAGCTGACCAGTAGGCCAAGAGTCGGAATGGTCCACAACAAGCACAAGAAGGCCATCGTGATGATGGAGAACCAGCTGCGCCGGCGCTTGTCTTCACCCTGAACGCTCATCGCTCTGTCTCCTCACGACGGAAGTGCCTGACCTGGTAGATGAGGACCGGCATCACCGCGAGCAGCAAGATCACGACGATTGCCGAGGCGACCCCGTTGTCCCCGGTGCGGAAGATCTCCTGGAAGAAGAGAAGCGCGATCACGTTGGTGTCATCACGACCGACCGTGGTGACGTAGACGATGTCGAAGATCTTCAGGACCAGGATCAGCACCGTGATGAAGACGGTGATCATGGTGCCGCGAATCTGCGGGATCACCACCTGGCGGAAGATCTGGAACTCGTTCGCACCGTCGATCCGTGCCGCTTCGAGGGTCTCCTCGGGGACGCCCTTGATCGCCGACGACAGCAGGATCATCGCGAAGCCGGCCTGAAGCCAGATCACGATCACCATCAGCAGCAGGCTGTTGAGCTTCAACGTCGACACGCTGAGCCAGGCGACCGGTTCGAGCGATGCGCCGACCAGGTTGCCCAGCCCGATCCAGATCGCGTTCAGGAGGCCGGTCTGGGTGTCGCCCGGCGGGTCGAACGCGTAGACCAGGCTCCAGATGGCCGCGGCACCGACGAACGAGATGGCCATCGGCACGAAGATGAAGCTCTTCGTGACCTTCTCCGCGGTGGTGCCGAGCTTGTCCGCGAGCACCGCGACGATGACACCGATGAACACGGTCGCTGCCGGCACGACCAGCAACCACAGGATGTTGTTGAAGATCGACTCCCGGAACTCGGGACTCTGGAAGATCTCGACGTAGTTGGCCAGACCGACATAGGCGTCACTGTCGGCGTTCGCGAAGCTGAAGTTGATCGTCTGGACGGTCGGGTAGATCAGCATCAAGCCGATCAGCAGCAGCGCCGGCAGTAGGAAGGCGTACGGGATCGCCATCTCCGACGCCCGCTTCGGGAGCCCCTCGACGATGGCGTTGATGAAGTAGAAGATCAGGGCCGCCCCGCCGACACCGGCGATGACCGCGATGACTCCCTGGATGACTCTAGGGATGCTGTCGCTGTAGAGGGAGAGTGCCTGGAAGACCGTCCCGAACACGATGAGGGCGACGACGAGCCCGACCAGGCCGATTCCCAGCTTTCGGAGCCGTTCACGGCCCTCACGGGCCTGCCTCTGCTCGTACGTCTCAGCCCGCCGACCACCCGGCTCTGTCCGGGTCTCGGCCTCTTCCCCCGCACTCTTCTGCTCTGGCTGTGTGGACACCTCGCTCAGGACCTTTCAGTAGGTCACGCCACCCTCGCTTCAGGCAGCGGTCCGGAAGGATGGGAGAAGAGGCGGGGCCACCGAAGCGACCCCGCCCCCACGTGTCAGTTCGGCCAGGACGCCTCGATTTCTGAGGTTACCTCTTCCGTGGTCTTGTCTCCTGCGGTCCACTCGACCATTCCGGTCCAGAACGAGCCGCCACCGACCTCGGTGGGCATCAGGTCGGACGCATCGAAGCGGAACACGTCCGCGTTCGCGGCGATCTCTCCGACCGCCCGGGTGGTCTCGTCCGGGTAGATCGACGTGTCGTAGTCGGTGCGCGGGGAGAGCCAACCGCCGTCGGCGCCCCAGAGCTTGCCGAAGTCGGGCCCGGACAGGTACTCCATGACCTTCTGAGTGTCCTCGTCGTCGGCGTTGAACGTCGCCGCGAGGTCACCACCACCGAGCACGGGGCTGCCGTCGTACCCGCCCTCGTACGGCGGGAAGTAGAAGACGTCGACCGAGTCGTCGAGGTTGGCCTGCACGTCGTCAGGGAAGAACCCGGTGATGAAGTTGCCCTGTCGGTGCATCATGCACTTCGGCGGGTTCTCGAACATCGGGTTCGGCGCCTCGGCGAACGGGGTGTTGTTGATGGCCTTGCCACCGCCGCGCACGTAGCCCGGCTCCTTGGCGATCTCGGCGTAGGCGTCGAACGCCTCCTGCACCTTGGGGTCATCGAACGGGATCTCGTGCGAGACCCACTGGTCGTAGACCTCTGGTCCGTGGATTCGGAGCATGTACTCCTCGATCCAGTCGGTGCCCACCCAGCCGGTGGCCGCGTCCGAGCCGTAGCCCAGGCACCACGGGGCGATGCCTTCGCCCTTGATCTTGTCCGAGATGTCGAGCAGCTCCTGGATCGAAGCCGGCTCGAGCGAGTAGCCCCGCTTGCTGTACTCCTTGGGCACCCAGACGACGCTCTTGACCGCGACCCGCATCGGGGCGCCGTAGAAGGTGCCGTCCTCCGTGGCGCCGGCATCGAGCAGACCGGGAATCATCGCGTCCTCGAGCGCGCCGACGTCGACGACATCCTCGAGAGGCGCGAGCTCGCCGTCCTCGGCGAGCTGAACCAGCGTGCCCGGCTGCGGGAAGATCGCGATGTCCGGGGTGTCACCGGCACGCACCTTGCTGGAGATGATGGTCTGGAAGTCCTGGGTGCCGGTGTACTGGATGTCGATCCCGGTCTCGTCCTCGAAGGCCTTGATGTCCTTCGCGAACGAGTCGGCCTCGACGCCACCGAAGGCGCCGATGATCTCCACCACGCCGTCGCCGTCGCTGGTGCCACCGCCGGCTCCGCCGCCCCCGTTGCCGCCGTCGTCGCCGCTCGAGAGACAGCTGGCGGTGAGCATGGCCACAGTGGTGCACATCGCGCCGAGCGACATCACCCGGCTGGTTCTACGTCTCATGTTCTCTCCTCGTGTGCGCGGTGGGAGGTACCTCGGAAGTGACCCGGGCCACACCTCTGCCTGCTCCTGTCCTATCGGAAGCAGACAGAGGTGTCCACGACCTGATCCCTCAAATGAGACGTATCAGTACAGCAAGGTCGAGGGTGTTATTGAATTGTCACAAAGTCACGTTCTCCAGCATCTCGGTCACCAGGGCGGCGATCGGGGAGCGCTCGGAGCGAGTCAAAGTGACGTGCGCGAACAGCGGGTGGCCCTTGAGCTTTTCGACCACGGCGACGATTCCGTCGTGTCTTCCGACCCTCAGGTTGTCCCTCTGCGCGACGTCGTGGGTCAGCACCACCTTCGAGTTGGCGCCGATCCGCGAGAGCACCGTGAGCAGCACGTTGCGCTCCAGCGACTGCGCCTCGTCGACGATCACGTAGGCGTCGTGCAGGGACCGGCCGCGAATGTGGGTGAGCGGCAGCACCTCGAGCATGCCTCGGTCCACGATCTCGTCGACCACGTCGGGAGAGGTGAGCGCGCCGAGCGTGTCGAAGACGGCCTGGCCCCACGGCGACATCTTCTCCGACTCGCTGCCCGGCAGGTAGCCGAGCTCCTGGCCGCCGACCGCGAACAGAGGACGGAACACCACGACCTTCTTGTGCTGGCGCCGCTCCATCACCGCCTCGAGCCCGGCACAGAGGGCCATCGCGGACTTGCCGGTCCCGGCCCGACCACCGAGGGAGACGATGCCGACCTCCGGGTCCAGGAGCATCTCCAGGGCGATCCGCTGCTCGGCCGAGCGGCCGTGGACGCCGAAGGCCTCGCGGTCGCCACGCACCAGATGCACCTGCTTGTCCGCCTTGACCCGACCCAGGGCGCTGCCCCGCTCGGACAGCAGCACGAGGCCCGTATGGCAGGGCAGGTCCCGGGCCGCCTCGAGGTCGAGCACCCCGTCGTCGTACAGCTCGTCGATCTCGGCGCCGCTGACGTCGATCTCGGTCATCCCGGTCCAGCCGGACTCGGCGGCCAGCTCGGCGCGGTACTCCGCCGCGTCCAGGCCCACCGCGGACGCCTTGATCCGCATTGGCAGGTCCTTGGAGACCAGGGTGACCTGACGGCCCTCGTTGGCGAGGTTGCGCGCGACGGCCAGGATCCGCGAGTCGTTGTCGCCGAGCCGGAAACCGGAGGGCAGGGACATCGGGTCCGTGTGGTTGAGCTCCACCCGGATGGTGCCTCCTGATTCCCCGACCGGGACCGGCTCGTCGAGCCGGCCGTGCAGCACGCGGAGCTCGTCGAGCATCCGCAACGCCGCCCGGGCGAAGTAGCCGAGCTCAGGGTGGTGGCGCTTGCCCTCGAGCTCGGTGATGACGACAACAGGAAGAACCACCTCGTGCTCGTCGAAGCGGCGCAGGGCGCCGGGGTCGGCGAGCAGGACGCTGGTGTCGAGAACGTAGGTCAGGCAGTCAGGCCCGGTCTCGGCGGGTGCGGCGTCCTTGCGGCGGGTAGTGGTGCTCTTGGCTGCAGCCACGGTTCGTCCCCTCGCGGACCGACGCACGCACTCAGCGCCCCGGTCCGTCAACTCACGTTGGACCGGGAGCGGGCCCGAAAGTCTGAGTGCAGACCTCCGGCGGAGGACACACGCGGGACTGCTCCCTGGTGCGTCTCCAGCAAGTCGTGAGTTCTCACGAACGGGCCTCCCGAAACGGCAAGCTTCCCCACTCGCCATTGCCTCGACGGTACGTCGTCAGCGACGACTTCGTCCGCAACACGCCCGAACGCGAGGTGAAGCGTTGACCATCGGAAGGTCAGGACCCGAAGCGGCGCTCGCGCTCGGCGTAGGCACGCAACGCGCGCAGGAAGTCGACCCGGCGGAAGTCGGGCCAGTAGGCCTCGCAGAAGTAGAACTCGCTGTGCGCGCTCTGCCACAGCAGGAACCCGCCGAGCCGCTGCTCACCGGAGGTCCGGATCACCAGGTCAGGGTCAGGCTGCCCCTTGGTGTAGAGGTGCTCGGCGATGTGCTCGACGTCGAGGATCTCGGCGAGCTGCTCGATGGAGGTCCCCTTGGAGGCGTGCTCCTGGAGCAGGGACCGGACCGCGTCAGCGATCTCCCTGCGCCCGCCGTACCCGACCGCCACGTTCACGATCAGGCCGTCGACGTCTCGGGTGTCCGCCGCGGCCTCCTTGAGGCGCTGGGCGGTCGGTGCGGGCAGCAGGTCCAGCGCGCCGACCGGGTTCAGCCGCCACCGCTTCGAGGCGGCCAGGTCGGCCACGACCTCCTCGATGATGCCCAGCAGCTGGGTGAGCTCGGGCGCCGGCCGGTTGAGGTTGTCGGTGGAGAGCAACCAGAGCGTGACCACCTCCATGCCGACCTCCTCGCACCACTCGAGCAGCGGGGAGATGTTGGCGGCACCGGCCCGGTGGCCGTGCGCTGTGTCGGCGCCGACGGCCTTCGCCCACCGGCGATTGCCGTCGAGCATCACACCGACGTGTTTGGGCAGCCTGTCGCTGGGAAGGCGACGCGCCAGCCGCGCTTCGTACGCGGGATAGAGCACACGACGGATCCCGCTCTTCCAGTCAGCCACGGCAGATAACACTACCTGTGATGCGGGGCGCTTTTCCTTGAATGTCCCGCCGTTGTTCTGGGTACCGTTGCCCAATGACCTCCCCGACCAACCGAGCTTCCGCCCGCAGGACCGCGGATGCTGCTGAGCACCTGCGCGACCACATGCGCGAGGTGTTCCTGGAGGCCAAGCCGCGGCTCCGTGGCTGGTTGCACGCCGCGACCGCCCCCCTCACCCTCGCCGCCGGAATCGTGCTGGTCGTGCTCTCCCCTACCGCGGCCACCCGACTGGGGTCATCGGTCTTCGCGACGTCGGCGCTGATCCTGTTCAGCGTCTCCGCGATCTACCACCGCGGCACCTGGTCACCCCGGGTCTGGCAGTTCCTGCGCCGGTTCGACCACGCCAACATCTTCCTGCTCATCGCGGGCAGCTACACCCCGTTCACGCTCCTGCTGCTCGAGGGACGCGAGCGGAACATCCTGCTCAGCGTCGCGTGGGGCGGGGCAGCCATGGGCATCCTGTTCCGGCTGTTCTGGTCGAACGCTCCTCGGTGGCTCTACGTGCCGATCTACGTCGCTCTCGGGTGGGCCGCGGTGTTCTTCTTCGCCGACTTCGCCGAGAACGCCGCCACCTCGGTGCTGGTGCTGATGGTCGTCGGCGGACTGCTCTACACGCTGGGCGGCGTGGTGTACGGCGTGAAGCGGCCCGACCCCTTCCCGAGCTGGTTCGGGTTCCACGAGGTCTTCCACACCCTCACCATCGCGGCCTTCGCCACGCACTACATCGGCATCTCGATCGCGACCTACTCGCTGCGCTGACCCGCTCAAGCCTCGTAGCCACGGGCGTGTCGTCCGTCACGATCGCCGTTCCTTGGCAACCAACCCGTCTGCTGGTTCGTCGTACACACGACAACTGCAGTCGAAGCCTGGCAGGGACATGAGCATCGCGAGACCGAGCCATCAGACCGAGAACGACCAGCCTGAGGAGCGCGAGCGGTTCCTCGACCTCTCGTTCAGCCAGATCGTCGGAGGCTCCCTGGCAGCGGCGACGGCCGCCGCGTTGGGCTCCCGGCTCGGGCTGGTGGGCACGATCGCCGGCGCGGCCGTGATCAGCGTCGTGTCCGCCGTGGCGGCCTCGTTCTACACCAACTCGCTACGTCGTACCCGCCAGAGCATGCTCACCGCCCTGCGGTCCGTGGTCCGGGAACGCCGGGTGCCGAGGTTGGGCCCGGCCCTGATCGGGCGCCGGGTGCTCCTGGGTGCGGCGACGGTGTTCGCCGTCGCCGCGGTCGCCGTGACCGTGGTCGAGCTCGGCTCGGGACGTTCTCTGGCCGGCACCCGCGACACCACCACCTTCGCGCAGGCGTCCCAGGGCACGGCTCGCGCGGTCGAGCCCGCAGAAGCCCCGGTCGACGAACGGTCGGTCACCGCGGACCGTCCGGAGCGCACGGCGGACGGGTCAACCGCAGAGACGACGGACGCGACGCCCGAGGAGGAGCCGGCGCCAATCGCCGAGCCCGCTGCGGTCGAGCCCACTCCTGCGGAGCCCGACCCAACCACTGAGCCGAGCGCTGAGCCGACCCCTCCGGTCGAGGAGCCGACGCCCACGTCGCCATAGGCGGGTCTGAGTGGGCCCGTTCAGAGCTCCCGGATCACCCGGGCCGGGTTGCCCACCGCCAGGACGCGCGGGGGCAGGTCCTTGGTGACGATGGCGCCCGCTCCGACGACGGTGCCATCGCCGATCGAGACCCCCGGCACGACGATGACGCCACCACCTAGCCAGACGTTGTCCCCGATGGTGACCGGCAACCCGGTCTCCCAGCCTTCAAGGCGCTCCGCTGGATCCAGCGGGTGGGTGGGGGTCAGCAGCTGGACGTTGGGGCCGATCTGGACGTCCTCGCCGATCGTGATCCGAGCGACGTCGAGCGCGGTCAGCCCGGAGTTCACGAAGGACCGGGCACCGATGCTGATGTGCGCGCCGAAGTCCACGAACAGCGGCTGGCGGACCGAGACGTCCTCGCCGACCGAACCGAGCAGTTCGGTCAGGATGCGGCGCAGCTCCGCCGGATCTGTCGCGGGGGCCTGGTTGTACGCCGCCACGAGCCGGCGAGCCTTGTGGAACAGCGCGTCGAGCTCGGGGTCGCTGCCGCCGCCACGCCGGGGTTCTCCGGCAAGCATCCGTTCACGGGCACTCAGCGGCGTCGGCGTGGCACTGGCCGCGTGAGAGCTGTCAGTCGGGTTCATCCGCACACGGTACGCCCGAACGGAGTCGCTAGGGGGCCGCGATGAGCTGCCGCAGCTCCTCGGCGGACGTGACCGGACGCTCACACACCATGCCTCGGCAGACGTACGCCGCGGACAGCCCGTCGACCGTGCCGCGGTCCGTCAGCAGGGGTACGTCGGACCCGCCCGGTGTCCCGGTCACGACCACGAGGCCCGGGCTCGCCGAGCCACGCGCCACTCGCTCGAGCTCGTCGCGAAGCCGGTCCCCGTTCCGGCCGACCACGGCCACCTCGAGCGGGCCCACCAGAGCTGCCTCGGCGGCGGCGAGTGACCAGCCGGCAAATCGCGGCGCGCGTTCGCACAGGGTCCTGACGCTGCGCAGGGCCGCCTCAGCGGCATCGCGGTGCCGACCGGAACCCGTGATCGCGGCGTAGGTGAGCAGGGCGTGGACCAGCGCCGAAAGTCCCGATGGGCTGGCGTTGTCGCTGGGGTCACGAGGCCTGGCGACCAGCGGCGCGGCGTCGTCGGCGGTGTCGTGGAAGCCACCGTCCTCGGCGGCGAAGTGCTTCAACGCCGTGTCGAGAAGCAGCCCTGCCCGGTCCAGCCAGACCGGGTCGCCGGTCGCCGACAGCAGGGCAAGGAAGCCGTGCGCCACCGCGCCGTAGTCCTCGAGCACCCCCGCGTGGGTGCCGGCGACGCCGTGCCGGGAGACCCGGAGCAGCCGTCCGTCGCGCAGATGCAGGTCTGCCAGCAAGGTGCCTGCCTCCACCGCCGCGCCGACGTAGCGCGGCTCGCCCAGCAGGAGCCCGGTCTCGGCGAGGGATGCGATCGCCAGCCCGTTCCAGGCCGCGACCACCTTGTCGTCGCGCGCGGGACGGACCCTTGTCGCGCGACGCTCCAGCAGCCGCGACCGAACGGACTCCCATCGTGCCGGGTCGTCGGGGTCGGCGGGCAGCTGCAGGGTGGAGGAGCCGTGCTCGAAGGTGCCCGACTCGGTCACCTCGAACAGGCTCGCAGCCCACGCGCCGTCCTCGGGTCCGAGGACGTCGACGAGCTCGGCCGGGGTCCAGGCGTAGAACTTGCCCTCGACACCCTCGCTGTCGGCGTCCAGCGCGGAGGCGAACCCACCCTCGTCCGTTCGCAGCTCGGCGATCATGAAGTCGGCGGTCTCCCGCGCCACGCGGGCACCGAGCTGGTGGCCGCGCTGCCGCCACCAGCGGGCGTAGACGCCGAGGAGCTGAGCGTTGTCGTAGAGCATCTTCTCGAAGTGCGGCACCACCCAGCGCCGGTCCACGCTGTAGCGCGCGAAGCCTCCGCCGAGCTGGTCGTACATGCCGCCACGGGCCATCGCATTGCAGGTCTGGTCGACCATCTGTCCGGCCGTCGTCGAACCCGTCCGCGCCTGGTGCCGCAGCAGGAACTCCAGCACCATGGACGGCGGGAACTTGGGGGCGTTCCCGAAGCCGGCGGCGGTCTGGTCGTAGTCGCGCACAAGCGCCTCCACCGCGCCCGTCAGCAGCTCCGCGTCCAGGTCTCCATCGCCACCGAGATCGGCCCGCTGACGCAGGTGGTCACGGACGTCCGCCGCGACCGAGGACACCTCGCCGCGCCGCTCGCGCCAGGCGGCGCTGAGCGCTTGCAGGACCTGGGTGAACGCGGGCTGCCCGTGCCGCGGCCGGTTCGGGTAGTAGGTGCCCGCGAAGAAGGGCTCACCCTCGTGGTTGAGGACCACGGTCATCGGCCAGCCGCCCTGGCCGGTCATCGCGGTGGTGGCCTGCATGTAGACCGCGTCCACGTCAGGCCGTTCCTCGCGGTCAACCTTGATGTTGACGAAGTGCTCGTTCATGTACGCCGCGGTGGCCTCGTCCTCGAAGGACTCGTGGGCCATCACGTGACACCAGTGGCAGGCGGCGTACCCCACGCTCAGCAGCACCGGCACGTCCCGTCGCCGCGCCTCCGCGAACGCCTCGTCGCCCCACTCCCACCAGTCGACCGGGTTGTCCTGGTGCTGCAGCAGGTAGGGACTCGTGGCGTGCGCCAACCGGTTGCCCACCGGTCGCTCCTTCCATCAACGGACACGGATCGAGTGGTGGCGAAGCAGGGCTACAAGTTGCGCAAAACGACAACATGTCGCCCGGCGGTGATGGACCCTGGGTCGATGTTTCACGTCGCCCCACCACGACTCATCCCCCACGTCAACCGTATCCGTTCGCTGGTCGCCGGCGCGGTAGTCACCGCCGTCGCGGTAGCGGGAGTCTCGCTCCCTGAACAGCCCGATCGGCCTGCATCGCCGGCCGGCCTCGAGACGCTCGCGGCGAGCAGCGAGCCGGTGCACGTCTCCGGGCGCACCGCGACGGGCGACGGCGGCGAGCAGTACCTGACCCGTCGTACCACCTACCGGGTGAAGGGGACGGTGCGGACGCCCCCGCGGATCAAGGCCCGCGCCTGGGCGGTCGTCGACCTCGACACCGGCAACATCCTGGGCCGGTTCAACCACCGGGCTCACCTCCCGCAGGCTTCGACGATCAAGCTGCTGACCGCGCTGACGGCGACCCGGAAGGTGCCGGCCGGCGTGCGGCACCGGGTCACCGCCCGGGAGCTGCGCCGCGTGGTGTGCTCGTGCGCGGGACTGGTGCGCGGCGGGAAGTACACGCGTGACTCCATGCTCGCCGGGATGCTCCTGCCGAGCGGCAACGACGCCGCGGAGGCCCTGGCCGCCTCCCACCCACGCGGGCGCGGGGCGTTCATCGCGGCGATGAACGCGCGTGCGAGGAAGCTGGGCGCCACCGACACGGTGGCCAAGAACCCCTCCGGCCTGACCGACTGGGGCGCCTACTCCTCGGCTCGCGACCTGCTGCTCTTCCTGCGCGCAGCGCGCCGCGACGACGTCATCGCGCCGTACCTGTCGAAGCGGTCGGCGATCCTGCGGAACCTGCGCGGACCGAACAAGACGATCTACCACGGCACGCACTACGTCACGAGCTATCCGGGGTCGCAGGGCAAGAGCGGCTACACGACCCCGGCAAAGAACACGCTGGTGGTGTCCACAGAGATCGATGGGCACACGATCGGCGTGGCGACCCTGGGCGCTCCTAGTGGCTACTCCACGACCGGAGCACGAGCGCTGACCCTGTGGGTCGCGGAGAACTTCGACGCGCTCCGCCCCGTCGGCCGACTTCCGAACTCGAGATGAGACACCGCGCGGGCGATAGCCTGACGGCATGAGCAGCGACGGCGTCGCGAGCAGAGCCAGGTCGGACCAGAAGGTCCCGACCGGGGTCTACGAGGCCGAGCTCTTCCGGCTCCAGGCCGAGTTCGTCAAGGTTCAGGAGTGGGTCAAGGCCGAGGGACAGCGCGTCGTGGTGGTCTTCGAGGGCCGCGACGCCGCCGGCAAGGGCGGCACGATCAAGCGCATCACGCAGTACCTCAGCCCCAGGGTCGCCCGTATCGCCGCGTTGCCTGCACCGACCGAACGGGAACGTCACCAGTGGTACTGCCAGCGGTACGTCGAGCAGCTCCCGACCGCCGGCGAGATGGTGCTGTTCGACCGGTCCTGGTACAACCGCGCGGGCGTCGAGAAGGTGATGGGGTTCTGCACCCCCCATGAGTACCGCCGCTTCCTGCACCAGTGCCCGATCTTCGAGCGGCTGCTCGTCGAGGAAGGCATCCTTCTCCGCAAGTACTGGTTCTCGGTCAGCGACCACGAACAGCAACGTCGGTTCAAGTCACGGCTCAAGGACCCGATGCGGCAGTGGAAGCTCTCGGCCATGGACCTGGAGTCGATCACCAGGTGGGAGGACTACTCCCGGGCCAAGGACGAGATGATGGTGCACACCGACATCCCCGAAGCGCCGTGGTACGTCGTGGAGAGTGACGTCAAGAAGCGGGCGCGGCTGAACATGATGGCGCATCTCCTGTCCACGATCCCCTACAGCGAAGTGCCGCCGCCGGCGCTGAAGCTGCCTCACCGGCCGCCCCCGCAGGGCTACGTCCGGCCGCCCCGCGAACAGGCCACCTACGTGCCCGACTGGTGCGCGAAGCTGCTCGCCGGCAAGTCCTAGGCGAGCAGGTCGGGAACGCTCTGCCAGGCCGTGTAGCCGGCAACCAGCACCAGCAGGACACTGAAGGACAGGCCGAGCGCACGCCCGTTGATCCGATCGGCTACACGTGCGCCGACGAGGCTGCCGGCCACCGCGGTCGCGGTGACCGCAGCGATGACTCCCCAGTCCAGCTCGACGCCCTGGCCGATCCTGACAACGAAGGCGGCCGCGCTGTTGATCGCGATCACCAGCAGCGACGTACCGACCGCGACCGGCATGTTGAGGCTCAGCGCCAGGACGAGCGCGGGTACGACGAGAAAGCCGCCGCCCACTCCGAGGAAACCGGTGAGCACGCCCACGACCAGGGCCGTCACCACGACCTTCAGCGCCCTTGGACAGTTGCAGAAGAAGGTGGGGTTCACACCGATGATCGGGTCGTCGACCTGGGAGCGCGGCCGGGCCTCGTCCTCCTGGCCGCGGAGCTGGCGGAACAGCATCACGCCTGCCACCACGAGCATCAGAGCGGCGAAGCTGACCAGCAGCACAGCCGGACGGACGTGGACCGACCACGTCGCTCCCGCAGCGGCTCCTGCAATCCCGATGACTCCGAAGGCAACCCCGCGTCCGACGTACACGTTGCCGTTGCGCCAGGCTGCGACGGCACCGGTCGTTGCGGAGATTCCCACGATGAGCAGGGACCCCGTCGTCGCGGCGACCGGGCTCTGGCCCAACAGGTAGACCAGGACGGGCACGGCGAGGATCGAGCCGCCTCCGCCGAGGGCGCCCAGGCTGAGCCCGATCAGCAGCCCGGCCAGGATCGCGACGACCAGCATCAAGCGATCTGCCCCGGCTCGCCGTCCTCGGACACCACGGGCAGCCCCGCGGACGCCCACGCCTTCATTCCACCGGCGACGTTTGCCACGCCGCTGCGCTGACGGGCCAACAGGTCGGCAGCCTTTCCGGAGCGGTTCCCGGACCGGCAGATCAGGACGATGTCCCGATCAGCCGGGAGATCCCCGGAGCGCGCCGCGAACTCTCCCAGCGGGATGTGCTGGGCCTCAGGCGCATGACCGCTCTTCCACTCGTCGGGCTCACGTACGTCGACCAGATGCGCACCGCGCTCGATCGCGCGCTGGGCTTCGGTGACGTCGATGTCGCGGTAGGACTTGTCGGTGGGCATCAGCTCTCCTCGTCGTTCGTGGGCTCGACCAGGTGCAGGCCGGCGGCCTCGGCATTGTCGAAGGAGTCGTCGATCGCGACCAGGTCGCGACGGGCGGCCGCCAGGAAGGATGCCGCGATCGAGGCGCGGTAGCCGCTTGCGCAGTGCACCCAGACCTCGCCCTCGGGCACCTCGTCGACACGACGTGGCAGCTCGTGGATCGGGATGTTCACCGCGCCCTCGATGCGTCCGTTCCTGAACTCGCCCTCGCGGCGCACGTCGAGGACGACGACTGGTCGGTGGTGGCGTACCTGGGAGAGATCGGCAAACGTGGCCCTGGGGAAGCTTCCCAGCGGCTCGGTGGTCCAGCGCTCGGGTCCGCCGGTGGCCGCTGTCGCCGGTCGGTCGATGCCGATCCGCACCAGCTCGCGCTGGGCCTCGGCCACCTGCTCCTCACTCTCCCCGAGAAGGGTCACCGGCGTCCCCCACTCGATGAGCCAACCGAGGTAGGTGCTGAACTGACCGTCGATGCCGAAGTTCAGAGAGCCGGGTGCGTGGCCGGCCGCGAAGGCGGTGCGGTTGCGCAGGTCCACCACCCACTCGCCGGCCTCGATCCGCTTGCGCAGCTCGGCGGCATCGGCCTGCTCAGGCAGCGACAGGTCCGGCGCCCCGGGACCGTCCGCGTTGGCCGGCGCCATGTGCGCGTAGTAGGCCGGGAACTCCTCCAGCCCGGCCAGGAGGTCGCGGACGTAGTCCTCCTCGGAGTCGGTCAGCGCCGGGTTGTTCTCCTTCTCGCGGGCGATCGTGGACTCGTCGTAGTCGGTCGAGCTGCCGCTGGAGCAGAAGCTGCCGAAGCCATGGGTCGGGAGGACCGCCGCGCTGCCGGGGAGCTCCTCGGCCAGTCGGTGGGCCGAGGCGTGCTGCAGCCTGGCCAGCTCGCCGGTGTGCTCGGGCCCGAGCAGGTCGGGGCGGCCGGTCGCGCCGTACAGCAGGGAGCCGCCGGTGAACACCGCGACCGGCTCACCGTCGTACTCCAGCGCGTAGGAGAGGTGGGTGAAGGTGTGCCCCGGCGTGTGAATGGCGCGTACCGTCATCCGGTCGCCGATCTGCACGGCCTCACCCGGACTGACCGGCGTGCGCTGGAAGGAGACCTCGTCGTCGGCGTTGACGAGGTACGACGCACCGGTTTCCCGTGCGATCGCGAGACCGCCGGTCAGGTAGTCGTTGTGGATGTGGGTCTCGAGAACGTGGGTGATGCGCACACCCTCCGACTCCGCGAGGTCGAGCACGCGGTCGATGTCGCGCTGGGGGTCGACGACGAAAGCGACCTCGCCGTCATGGACCAGGTAGCTGCGGTCACCCAGCGTCGAGGTCTCGATGGTGCGGATAACGGGCTTCTGCGTCATGTCAGCTCATCTCCTCGTGCGGGGACGTTCCTCGGACTACCGGGCGGCCGGAACCGACCCATCCGGCGGTGCCGTCGGCGACCGAGTAGGCGTCGTACCCAGCCTGCTCCAAAAAGCTAGTCATCGCAGCACTGCGTCCTCCGGAGGCGCAGATGACGTAGACCGGCTGGTCCTTGGCGATCTCGTCGAGGCGGCTGGGCAGCTGTCCCATCGGGAACGGGCGAGCGCCGGGGACGTGGCCCTCGACGTACTCCGACGCCTCGCGTACGTCCACGACAACAGCCCCCTCAGCGTGCTTCGCGGCGAAGTCGTCCTGACTGATCTCACGCAACGTTTCTGTCTCCTCTCGTAGATACCCCTAGGGGTATTACTGCTCATAACGCTAACATTGGGCGAATCCATTCCCGGGCCGGCTTCGGGAATGATCCGAGGCCGCACTGGCTTATACCCCAGTAGGTATACGACAATCCCGATGGAGGGAAGAGCAGCATGACAACGATCAACCTCGGCGCTGCGGACTTCGAACAGACCGTGGCGGACAACGACATCGTGCTCGTGGACTTCTGGGCGTCGTGGTGCGGTCCGTGCCGCCAGTTCGCGCCGACCTACGAGAAGGCCTCCGAGGCGCACGAGGACATCGTCTTCGGGAAGGTCGACACCGAGGCGGAGCAGGCGCTCGCCCGCGCCGCGAACATCACGTCGATCCCGACGCTGATGGCCTTCCGCGAGGGCATCCTCGTGTTCGCACAGCCCGGTGCCCTCCCCCCGCAGGCCCTCGACCAGGTGATCACCGCGGTCCGCGACCTGAACATGGACGAGGTCCACGCAGCCGTAGCCGCCCAGCAGAACGGAGAAGCAGAGTGACCAAGGAAACCACCTACGCACTGAGCACGACCGTCGCCAAGTCGTACGACGACACGGTGAGTGCCGTCCGCGACGCCCTCGGCGAGCAAGGCTTCGGCGTGCTGACCGAGATCGACATTGCAGCCACGCTCAAGGCCAAGCTCGATGTCGACGTACCTCCGCAGGTCATTCTCGGCGCCTGCCGCCCACCGCTGGCCTACGAGGCCCTGCAGACCGAGGAGTCGATCGGGCTCCTCCTCCCCTGCAACGTCGTGGTCCGCTCCCTGGGCGAGGCCTCGACCAAGGTGGAGGCGGTCGACCCGCAGACCATGGTCACCCTGACCGACAACCCCGCACTGCAAGGCGTCGCGGACGACGCTCGCAAGCGGCTCGAGTCAGCCCTCACGGCGCTGACCGCGTAGAAGCGTAGAAAGAGGCCAGGATGGAACTCCCAGCAGAAGAGATGGGCTCGGTGATCAACCGGCTCAAGCGCGCCCAGGGCCAGCTCAGCGGCGTCATCCGCATGCTGGAGGAGGGGCGCGAGTGCGAGGACGTCGTCACTCAGCTCGCTGCGGTCAGCCGCGCCCTCGACCGGGCCGGCTTCTCCATCGTCGCGACCGGCCTGCGCCAGTGCCTGGCTGAGGAGGGCGACGCCGCCCAGCTCGACGTGAAGAAGATGGAGAAGCTGTTCCTCTCCCTGGCCTGAGAGGCTGACGATGGACTCCCGAGAATGGGACCGGCGGTACGCCGAGTCCGAGCTCATCTGGTCGGCCACCCCGAACCAGTTCGTCGCGTCCGAGCTCGCCGACCTGTCCCCAGGTCGCGCGCTCGACGTGGCGGCCGGGGAGGGTCGCAACTCGCTCTGGTTGGCCGAGCGTGGTTGGCGGGTCACCGCGGTCGACTTCTCGCAGGCCGGGCTGGACAAGGGCCGTGCCGTGCAGGAGCGCCGCGAGGGTGGGCACGACCTCCACATCGACTGGGTCTGCGCGGACGTGCTGACCTACCAGCCCGACCAGACCTTCGACCTCGTCGTACTGGCTTACCTGCAGCTTCCCGACGAGCAGCGGCACAACGCAGTACGACGCTCCTTCGACGCCCTCGCTCCGAACGGCACGTTCTTCCTGGTCGCGCACGACAGCACCAACCTGACCGATGGGACGGGCGGCCCGCCGGACCCGACGGTGCTCTACACCGCCGAGGACGTGCTGGCAGACCTCGACGGCGAGCGGTTCGAGGTCGTCCGCGCCGAGCGGGTGCCCCGGCAGGTCGCGGCGTCGCACGAGCACCCCGGTGAACCAGCCCGCACCGCCTACGACGCGCTCGTCCACCTCACCAAGGCCCCTCAGCTCTAGCCGCGCGCAAGTGGGGGCCCCTTAGCGGGTTCCCCGCTGCCGCCGCGGCTCCCGGCGGCCGCGCTATACAACCGGTCACCCTGACCTGTTGTGACACCCGCGCAGCCCGAACCACGACCACAACCGGTCAGCGCGACCTCTTGCGGTCACGCCCCAACGCCCCGATCAGCCCTTGCGGACCGGGAAGTGCGCGCGCCAGGTCTCGTCGAGCCGGCGAGGCAAGTTGGGGCAGCCACGCAGCTTGAGCGCGGCGAACACCCTTTCCAGCGTCTGGTCCGGCCGCTGGTAGATCCCCTTCGCCACGACGGGCAGGATCATCCAGTCGTGATGGTCGAACCACTCCCGCCTCGAGATGTCCCAGTCCGCCTGCGCCGGGTCCTCGCTGTGCTGCCGTCCGTCGTACTCGATGATCAGTCTCAGCGAGGGATAACAGAGGTCCAGCCGGTACAACGTCCGTCCCTGGTCGTCCGTGATCCGCCGGTTCACCTCCGGCTCGGGAAGACCGGCGAGCACGATCAGCAACCGCAACCGCGTCTCGATCGGCGAGTCCACCCGGTCGCGCACCAGGGATGCCGCTCGGCGGGCCAGCGCGACTCCCCGATTCCGCCACGTGGCCGCGTATCCAATCAGCTCCTCCGTCGTCACCAGCCGAAGCCGGACCAGTGCGTCCCCGACCACGACGAGGTCGACCAGGCCGAGCACGCTCGCCAGCTCGACAAACATCCGAGCCGGCGCCGAGACCCTCATCCCGTCGACCTCACGGACCTCGGCGTTCGGCTCGACGACGTGGTTGACGATGCCGGTACGACGCCGCCGCTCACCGGCCGAGAACACGGACACGTGCTCGTCGCCGAGTAAGGGCAGCGGGACGTCGTACACCCGGGCCGCACTCGCATGGCTCGCGAACGCAGAGAGCGGATGGATCAGCAGCGCTGCGCGGACCCGGGTCAGCGGACTGGCGCGCGCGAGCTCGTGGACATAGACGTCACGAAAGATCCTCCGGAACTTCGAGCCGCGCAACATGCCTGGACTGATCCCGGCGGCGATGGCGTCGGCGCGCGTGAAGGGGCGACGGAGATCGAGTCGTTCGTTCAGCTGGGCCGGCATCCGGCGAGTCTTGCAAGCATCACCGCTTGGGCGCGGATCTCATCCACAGGCACCGCGGCCCGGCCCGTCCCGGCGGCCCGACGCGACCCGTCCCTGCCCGGCGGGCACGACCACAACAGGACAGCCTGACCCGTTACGACACCTCCGCGGCCCGAACCACGACCACAACAGGTCAGCGCGACCCGTTACTGCGGCGCGCGAAGCGTCAAGTGGGCGTGGATCAGCGGTGGTCGGGGTTGTCCCCGGCGCC